>CAMOZC010000024.1 GCA_946630785.1 uncultured Clostridia bacterium
TTCCCTACTGCTGCCTCCCGTAGGAGTCTGGACCGTGTCTCAGTTCCAGTGTGACCGTTTACCCTCTCAGGCCGGTTAATCATCGTCGCCTTGGTGGGCCGTTACCTCACCAACAAGCTAATGATACGCAACCCCCTCTTTTACCGATAAAACTTTTACCCCTTCACGATGCCGTGTTGTGGTCATATGCGGTATTAGCACCTGTTTCCAAGTGTTATTCCCCTGTAAAAGGCAGGTTGATTACGCGTTACTCACCCGTCCGCCACTAATATGTATTGCTACATATCCGTTCGACTTGCATGTATTAAGCACGCCGCCAGCGTTCGTCCTGAGCCAGAATCAAACTCTAATATTAAATTTGATAAACTCAGTTCTTGACTGACATAAAATTGACAAAGATATAGTGTTTATTAAACCTACAATCTTATACAAATGTGTACAAAGTATTAAGTTTTCAATGAACACCACCGCGCTTATTTCTAAACGCGATAACCATAATCTATCACAGTGATATACCCTTGTCAAGGGTTTTTTCAATATTTTTTTAAATTAGTTTTAAATAATTATTCAAGGATTAAACACAAGTATAGCCACCATCAATCGGTAAGACCGCTCCGGTGACATAAGAGGCTTCTTCACTGGCTAAGAAAATCGCACCAGCGTTCAATTCACCTTCTTTACCATAGCGTTTCATTGGTACGTGTACCTTAGCGAATTGTTGGAATTTTTCTGTATCCAAAACTGCCGTGGTTAATTCCGTGTAAAAATAACCCGGACAAATACAGTTACATGTGATACCGAACGGAGCCAACTCTGCCGCAGTTGCGCGCGTAAAATTAACCACCCCGCCCTTTGATGCATGGTAAGCAATTGTTGGAATTTCAGTGTTGCCAACCAGACCATACATCGAAGCAATGTTAATAATACGACCATAACCATGCTTCATCATGATGCTGGCAAAAGCACGTGTCATTTTAAAGACCGATGTCAAATCAGTGTTAATGGTAAAATTCCATTGTTCGTCATTCATCGCTAACACACCGGCATCTTTAGATGAACCAGCACAATTAACCAAAATATCAACCTTGCCGAAAGTTTTTTCCGCGACCTTAGCGGCATCATCGATTTCTTCACTTTTGGTAACATCGCATTGCAATGGCAAAACTTTAACACCATATAATTCCAATTCTTTTTTGACTTGTTCCAATCTTTCCATGCGGCGTGCCAAAATTACCAAATCCGCACCTTGTTTAGCAAACGCTGTCGCCATTTGTTTTCCTAAACCACTGGATGCACCCGAAACAACCGCAACTCTTCCTTTTAAATTAAACATAATTTTCCCTCCTTTTATATATGTTCAAAATAAATCTATCCATTCAAGTATACTGGAATTTCGTGATTACTACAAACAAAAACGGTACGTTGATTTTACGTACCATTCTTTTGATTAATTCAATGAATTTAATTTATCAATTACCTTGCAAATACTTTCGGCCAAATTGAAAACCTTGGCGCGTTCTTCAGTTGTAGCTGTCGGCAACTTTGATACGGTTGGCAAACCCCAAATTTTGGCAGTTTTGGGACCAATCCATTCATCATAATTAATATCTGCAAAAACGCCACGCACAATGTTAAGAGCAGCAACCGCTGGTTTGGGGAAAAGCAACTTCATTACTGCACCTGTTAATTTACTATTTTTAGCGTTGGTCATTGGTGTTAAAGTGATGCCGGGGTGCACTAACGCCAAACGCACATCATCACGGTCTTTGAAAAATTCCGACAAAGCCAAAGTCAAGAAACGCTTTGAATTACCATAAACTTTAGATGCTTTCTTGGCTTGTTTACTAAAATCAACATCATCTTCGACCAATTTAACATAATTATGCGCAATGCTGGTAACCGCCACAACTTTTCCATTGGTACGTTGCAAAGCCGGCAACAATTGTTTTGTTAAATAGTACTGGCTGATAAAATTAATTTGGAAAACGTTGTTATAACTTAATTGACTTGTCGTCAATGGTACATTATAAACACCAGCATTTAAAATTAAATAATCAATACGACGATTAATTAACTGTGCGACTGCTAAGTTGACCGATTGAATTTGGTTTAAATCAATTTCAATACACTCCACTTCCGCATTTGGAAATTCTTTCAATAACTCTTGACTGAATTCCTGCATCACACTCATGCTGCGTTCCAACATGATAATTTTAGCCCCAGTTTTTAACAAATCACGCACAACATGACGACCCAAGCCACCTGTTGCACCAGTAATCACAACTACGCGTCCCGACAAACTAACTGTATTATTATCCAGCCATTGATTAATATCTAATGCCATATTTCTTAATATTAGCAGATTGGTTGATTTTCAACAAATTATTTTTGACGTTGAGCACCGCAACCATCGCAACGGTCTTTACTGTTATCGTTAACCGCATTGCAATATTCACAACGCCATGTTCCAGCCGGAGTACTTGCAGTTTGCGTATTAGCAGTTGCATTGTTATTCTCGGCAATCTGTTCCGCGGTAGCCTTCTTAGCCGTAGCATTGGTTACAACATATGCCAAAACCAATAATACTGCCACACCAGCCATAATAAATGTGCCCGTACGCATGGAGTTACGTGAATCCAAGTTAGCAACATATTCCTCATCCGCTTCAAATTCCATATCTTTATAATCCAAAGGTACAGTTTCGGTTACATCGTTAATCATAGTATTTTTGGTATCACTCGCCAAAATAACTGTTACATTATCTAACATTTGTTTAGCCTCTTCATAACTGTAAACAAAGTAAGAATAGCCGTCATTCTTTAAACCATTCGACAATGTGAACTCATAATTAATACACCAGCGATCTGACAACTTGTATTCTTTAATTGAAGTTACGGTTCCCACAATCTGATAGGCTGAGTTACCATCTGCATCTTGGGCAATTCGGCGGAAATATGAATATTCATCGCGTTGAACAGATAATGTTTCTTCAATATTTCCCCAACTAACTCCCAGGAACACACTAACAATAATCGCAATCGCAATCAAGACACCCAAAATTGAAACCGTACTAGCACGTCCGCTACTTAAATAAACTTGACGTCCACCAAATACGACCACGCGTGGTCCATACCAAGGACGATGCGGACGATATGGTCTTACTCCCGAAGAGAAACTACCGTGTGAACTGCCAAAATGTCCACTACTGGAATGGCTACTACCTCCGAAGTGTCCGCTACTACTGCGTGAAAAACTTCCTCCACTAAAATGTCCACCGCTACTGTGTCCACCACCGCTATGTCCACTAGGCATAATTCATTACCTCCGTTGTTTTATTTCTATGTCTAATTTTAAAGATATGTTTCAGCTTTGTCAATCACAAACATATTTCACGTCAAGATTGTAATTGTGACTTCAATAAAAATATGTTATCATCATTAATATGAAACTTAATGTTCTTATTGGATTGTCTTGGCCATATGCTAACGGCCATTTACATCTGGGACACATCGCCTCATCATTACCGGCTGATGTTATCGCCCGTTACTATCGCGACCATGGTGCCGCAGTTAGTTTTGTCAGTGGTAGCGACTGCTTCGGTACACCAATTTTGGTTACTGCCAAAACTGAAGGTTTAACGCCGAATCAAATTGCGGAAAAATATTCTGCCAGCCACAAACGTGACTTTACTGATTTAGGTTTTACATTTGATAATTACACTGCAACATTAAATCCAGCACATCAACAATTCGCTTCGGGCTTTCATGCTGACCTTTATGATACGGATAACGTATTTGTTAAAACCGTACCACAATTGTATTGTAATCACTGCCAGCAATATTTACCTGACCGCTATGTAGAAGGTACTTGTCCTTATTGTGGTGAACACGCCAAGGGCGACTCTTGCGACCACTGTGGTAAAATTCTGGAACCAGAGGATTTAAAAGACCCACGTTGCAAGCTTTGTGGTGCGACACCAGAATTACGCGAAACTAAACAAATTTATTTACGTCTAAGCCAATTTCAAAAGGCGATTGAAAAAAATCTTCATGATAAACAAAACCAATGGACTAACAATGCCGTCGGCATGACCAACAAATACTTAAATGAGGGTTTGGTTGACCGCGCGATTACGCGTAATATTACCTGGGGTGTCCCCTTGCCTGATAACGCCAAAAATCTACTTGGCGATATCACCGACAAACGTGTTTACATTTGGGCAGAAAACGTCTTAGGATATTTATCCGCGACCAAAGCAATTAAATCAGATTGGGAAGATTTCCTTTTAGATGACCATCAGACTAACAAACGCCACTACTACGTTCACGCCAAAGATAACATTCCTTTTCACAGTGTAATTTTACCAGGTTTGCTTTTGGCCGAAAACAAACACCAATGGCACTTGCCGGACTATATTATCAGTAGCGAATATTTAAACATGAACGGCAAGAAAATTTCCAAATCAACCGGTAACTACATCAGTGCCCGTCAATTAATTGATAATTTTGATATTGATATGATTCGTTACTACTTCTTACGTAACACCAACGACAAAAAAGATGCTAACTTTTCGTTCGAAGATTTTGTTTACACCGTTAACGGCGAATTAATTGATAATTATGGTAACTTGGTTAACCGCACGTTAAGTTTCATCAAAAATAAATTCAACGGTGAAATTCCAACGATGCGCCCGAATCCAACCATCACTCAAACCATCGCTGACACAGTGACCGAATTTAACACTTTGATTGAAGTCGGTGCTTGCAGTAAAGCCTTAGCAGCCGCCATGACTCTGGTTGCTTTCGGCAACAAATGGTTCAGTGACAATACACCATGGAAAACGTTAGACCCGCAAATCATCGCCGAGTGTGTCACGATAATTCGCGCCGCCAACGACATGTTAAAATATTTCATTCCCTGCGGTACAGCAAAAGTCGAAAAATGGTTATCCAACAAAACACTGGGTGAAATCAGTGTCTTGTATAAAAAATTAGACATAAACGAGGTTAAAGAACGCAAATGGTAATTCACAATTTGAAAGGTGTCACCGATTTTGACCCAGCAGTAATGACTTTACGTAACCACATTACTGACATTTTACGTCGTAATTTTGAACTATACGGCTACCAACCATTGGATACAGCTATGCTGAATTACCGTGATTTATTAACTTATAAATATGGTGAGCAAGCCGAAATCGTTAAAGAAATTTATTCTTTATCTGACCAAGGGTCACGCGACCTTGGTTTACGTTTTGATTTAACCGTGCCATTTTGTAAATACATTGCCCTAAACCGCAGTTTAAAGTTACCGTTTAAACGTTACGAAATCGGCAAGGTTTTCCGTAACGGCCCAGTTAAAGCAGGTCGCTTACGTGAATTCATCCAATGTGACGTCGACGTCGTCGGTGACAGTAGTCGCGGCATTGAAATTGAATTATTGGAGTTAGCGATTACTTGTTATCTACAACTCGGTATTACCCCACAGATTCAAATTGGACACCGCCAAATTTTAACTGGTTTAATGCAGTCGTTCGGCATCAACGAAAATCACGATGCTATTATCGGCGTACTTGATAAAATCAAAAAGATTACCCGCGAAGAAACCATGGCAGAATTGGGTAAATTTTTACCAACCGATACAGCTGTAAAACTACTAGAAGCCGTAGCATTAGATTTGCCGGCATTAGAAAAACTACTGCCCAATAATACCGGTATCGCTGAAATTAAAGATTTATGGGCACAATTAACCGCTTTAAATTTAGCGCAATACTGCCGTTTTACTCCGTCATTGGCACGTGGGCTAAACGTTTATACTGGTGTGGTTTGGGAAGTATTTGATGCTCAAGGTCGCTACACTTCTTCATTGGGAGGTGGCGGACGTTACGACCAAATCATTACCAATTTCGTTGGTTCTGGTGTCGCCTACCCAGCAGTTGGTTTATCGTTTGGCTTAGAACCAATCAGCACATTGCTTTCTGCCACACAAACTGCCAATCCAATTAAATTACTTTTAGTTCCAATGGATACCGCACCAGCCTGTCATGCGCTTGCTAATCAATTACGTACACTAGGAATTCCAACAATGTTATGGACCGCTAAACCTAAAGTTGGTAAAGCAATGGAATATGCTGCCGCTACACAAATTGCCTGCGCTTCAGTGATTGGTGCCGATGAAATCAACAGTGGTCGCTTACATGTAAAAAACTTACGAACTGGTGAACAGACTGATTTCGCTTTAAATGATATCCAAACGCTGGCTAATTATCTTAAACAAGCAAACTAAAAATTGATAATAGCACCGTCAAAACAACCAAACCGCCCCACCATCGGGCGGTTTTTTGTGGCAGCCATATCATTAAAGTTAGCACTAGCACCGCAACCGCAATCCATGGCATAGTTATTAATAGTGTGTTTAACGTCATGGGTAATTGTTCCATGCGTACACCAACTAAGCCAACACCAATCGTTGATAGAAAAACATTATTATAAGCCAAACCTTCCATTAATTGGTGACGATGTAATCGCCCCTTTGGGCTTAAAAGAAAAAGAGCCGGTAATGTACAAATCGTGCCTAAACCAACCGCGCCATAAACACTCACCGGAATTTTTAAACACATTGCCATAGATTCATGTTGCCAAAGCATCAACCATGCACCAGCAACAACCAAAAGAATAGCCACGAATAATCTAATATACGCCCCACTATCTTTTTTTACTTCACACATTGGTGATTGCAGGATGTTTTGGTTTTGTCGCAGCAAGTGCCAAGCACTAATTAAGCCAACAACAATTAAGCCACAACCACTGAACCGTCCAACTTTACCACCACACCCAGCCAAGACACAGGTGCCCCAGCCCAGCACGATATCAAGTACGGAGGTTAGTAGTAAATCTTGACGCAGTTGTTTTTTAGATACCAAAGCGATTAATCCCAGCAAACCTAAATTAATTGCTACTATTCCCCAAATCAACGCCAACGCGATTCCACTAGTAAATATAACAGCCACTAAAACAATCATCGCAGTGGGTAAAATCGACAAAAGCCAGGTCCACGCACTTTGACGCTTAGTCATCCAGTTGATAATCAAAAAGGCACCGAGTAAAAATAACCCGCTGCCCATAATTGAAATTCCAATTTTACTTGCGACCGACACAACTATACATATGTCACGCAAAATCAATTTTATTTCACAACTTTAGTAATGTAAGTGACAACATCACCGATGGTTTGCATTTTTACCAAATCATCATCAGCAATTGTGATGTGATATTTTTCTTCCAAATTCATCATTAATTCGACCAAATCCAAACTATCAGCGTTCAAATCTTCTTTTAATTTTTTATCTACCGTAACCTCGGCAACAGGCTGACGCAATTGTTTAGCAATCGCAGTACAAATTTCTTCCGTTAAATTTTGTTGTTTCTTTTCCATGTCGTTATTCTACCACGCTACGACCGCCTCGTCAAATGAAGATAAATAAAATGATAACTTTACTCTCAACAAGGATTATTCATAACTCCAATCAACAACTTGTTTAGCCTTATTAGTTAGACTTATCTGAACTTCAATTACAATGTTCAACGGCACGTCTTTGGTTTCTCCATTATCAGACTTATAATGATATATTGCTGGAACAATCAAGCGAAAACCGGGAACAAAACCACTAGCACCACGGTGAATTGGAGTACATTTAAACATTTGTTTAGTCATAACGACATCAATACCATATGCAAATTCAAATTTCATACTACTACCAGGTTTTTTTGTTGTACACTGCAAACCATTTCCCCATTCTCTGTCTGGCGCTGTCGACATTTTTGATGAATTTAAATCAGACGGATCAAAAACGACATTCGTACCACTGGGATCAATTTTTTCACCATTGGCATTAACCAAAGCACGTGAATTAATATTAAAATTTCCTTTAAGCACAAGAGATGCGGGGCCACCGTCATTATTTTCTACGGCATCAATTGACAAATATGGATTTTCTCCATAAGTTATCCCACTAACCATTGAACCAATTTCTCCCCCTTGAGGTCCTTCAATTGAACCTTCCGTGGTATCAAATCTAACGGTGATGACAGCCAAAACAGATGCGCACGCTGCCACAATCAATGCGGAAGCAACCGTTTTAACAAGGCGGTCTTTCGCAGCTTTACGTTTATTAGCATCCGTAGCGGTCGCAAATAAATAAGCAATATAAATTGCATAAACAGTCATAAAAGCGCCAGCAATACTAACAATTGCGACCACAACCCAGCCCAAGTCTTTCATGAACTGTGCGCCCGTGTAACCTTTTTCTTCCAAAAGTTGTAACGTGAACCCCATAATTCATTTTATTATAACCAATTTAATCCATCATGTCGAGAAAATTATTTTCAACACGACGGCATAAATCAAAAGGATTATCACCAGCCAAATATCAAGTAATGGTTCAACTTTAGTTTTGGGTAGATGTATCCGTGCGCTACTGGCCACCACTACTACCAACAGAAAGTACGCCAACACAAAGAACTGCAGAATCTGCACCACTGCAGTATTACTCATCGTCGTCAACACAACCATCTTTATGCTTAGCGGAAGATGTTTTTGAATGAAAACTTACGTTTCTCGCTAGCATTTGTGTATCGTAAAGCTTTCACTATTCCGCCAATCGAAACTTCACCAGTTTGCATACTGGCAGAGACTACAAACAGGTTGGTACCAGATATAACTAACCCACTATCACGTAAAATTAAAACAATTTGTTCCGGTTCGCTACTTTTGATTTTCTTAACACCTGTAATACTTAATTGATTGCGATTGATTAAAGTCAAATCGCTTTTTTCATTTTCCATACTTTATCATATGAGATATAATGAAGATATGAAACTATACAATACTTTGACTAAGCAGAAAGAAGAATTCACAACAGTAAAACCAGGCGTGGTACAAATGTATTCCTGCGGTCCAACCGTTTATTACACCGCCCATATCGGAAATTTACGTGCTTACGTCTGTGGCGATATTTTAAAGAAGACTTTGCGTTTTAATGGTTATCAAATCGAAGACGTCATGAATATTACAGACGTTGGCCATTTGGTTGGCGACGGCGATGTTGGCGAAGACAAAGTTGAAACTACCGCCCGTAAAATGGGTGTACACCCGTTAGAAATTGCCAAAAAGTATACCGACATTTTCATGCACGACATTGAACTGTTAAATATCAAGCCAGCCAAACACATTGTGCCTGCTACCCACTGCATCGAAGAAATGATTGAACTGATTAAAACTTTGGAAAAGAAAGGCTGCACCTACCGTACCAGTGACGGTATTTATTTCGACGCATCAACATTTCCCAATTATTTCCAACTATCTAAAGGCAGTTTAGAAGGTAATATCGGCGGTGCACGCGTAGCATTGGGCGAAAAACGCAACCTGAATGATTTTGCTTTGTGGAAATTCGTCAGCCCTAATACGATTCAAAAATGGGATTCACCTTGGGGAGTTGGTTGCCCCGGTTGGCACATTGAATGTTCGGCGATTTCCATGAAATATTTACCAGTTCCATTTGATATTCATACTGGTGGCGTGGATCATATTCCAATTCACCACACCAACGAAATTGCACAAACCGAAACTGCAACTGGCAAAAAAATGTGTAACTTTTGGTTCCATAACGAATTCATGAAAATTGGTGGTGGTAAAATGAGTAAAAGTTTGGGTAACGTTTACACCATAGATGATATCATCAATAAAGGTTATGACCCCATGCATTTACGTTTGCTATTCTTACAAACAACTTATCGCACCGTTTTGAACTTCACTTTTGAAGCCCTGGATGCTGCCCGCGAAAACTACCGCAACATTGTTAATGCCTTACGTCGCCACCGCACCGCTACCGCTAAAACCAATCCTGACATTATTACAGATTTGCGCCAAAAGTTTACTGACGCTGTTAATAACGATTTAAACACTCCTGTGGCTTTAGCGGTTTTACACCAAGCACTCAAACAATCTGATTCACAAGATATTTACAATTTAGTCACCAAGGAATTCGACCAAGTTTTGTCGTTATCCTTAGATGCTGCAGCCAGCGCCGAAGCACCAGTTTCCGAAATTCCTGATGAAATCATTACATTAGCCGAGCAACGCTTAGCCGCAAAGAAAGCCCGCGATTGGACAACCGCCGACAAATTACGCACCGAAATCACTGCGGCAGGTTATCAGATTAACGACACGCCAAATGGCTACACCCTGACCAAAAATTGAAACTTGATTAATATTTAGTAATCATTTATAATGAATGAAAAAAATAAATGGATAAGTTCACATACGACCGTGATGTTGAAATTTGTCTCAGGATTTCCGACCAAGACCCTGAAAAATTTCACATGCAAACAATCGACTTAGAACATCTCGACTTCACGCGACCAACGGTTTTATGTTTCTCCGGTAACGGAACAACACAGAACAAAGACGCAAACGGTCTGGCAAGTCAAGCAGAGAGATATTTAGATTTATTATTTAAAGCCAGAATCATAAACCCACAGACTGGTCACGAAGAAATCATCCAACCAACTGACCGTGTTGACATCATGAGTGTTAGATACGCTTCCCGTGATAATTACTCGGGCGGCTACTTAACCGAACAATCCATAGAACAACTGGCCAGCGCAATGTTACGGTTACTAACTGACTCAAACGGCAACCGTCTTTCGTTGAAACAAGCACAACAAAATATGTCACGCTTAACATTTTTTACTTTCTGCGCTGGTAATAAAGAGTTACAAAACGTTATAAATCGACTGAATCAAAAACTAGCACAAGTCGATTATCACGAAGATGAAATCTACGCGATTAATAACGCCAGCCTAGAAGTATCCTATGCTCCCTATAACTCACTTTACAATCGCATTCCCAGTGTTCGTGTTTCAAGCAAGCGCGACTACATTAATCCCATTCGCCTATATGAAAGTAACGGAATCTTAACCGCCGAGCAAAGTGCAAACTTAGACGGCATCTATTTACGCCAAGATGTTTCTGGTGCGTTAGAAGGCATTCCACACGACAAAATCAATCCATTGCGACCCAGTTTGCCAATCGACACTGCTACTGCACCTAGTATACAAATTGTTTCCAGCAAACTGCTTAACACCATCAAACATAACGACAATGAACATTACGTAGCTATACTTGCCAGAGATAAAGATTGGAACTTAAAACCATTCCAAGGAAAACATATTTCGCCAAATGCGGATTGCGTGTCACAAATGATGGCATGGGCTTTGTGTAAAGGTGTTGAAAATAGCATGCAGAATTTCGCGTCACAAACATATATACCGAATACTTACTGGAATGAGATGCTAGACGATTTTCAATCAATCATTAACAGTTTTTCCCAAGAGCAACTATCCGTTCATCCACACACGTCAACAGACCACACTTTTGAAAAATAAAAAAACTCTACAATGCGTGGCATTTTAATTTTTCTCTACAAACTTTTTTCGACAGAATTTTCCTTCCTCTGTCGTTCTTCGAGTTTGTACAATTTGATTAATTCGTTAGCAATCTTTTTTCCGTACGGACAGCACAACTTGATACCTTCTAATACCCGTGTCCCAGAAAAGCCACACGTTTTATCTGTAATTTTCTTAATTTCGTTCACAGTGTCCTGACTCACATTACCATTCAGACGAATACACTGCAGAATCTCACTCAAAGATTTTACTGCTTTAATATCACGGAAAGTAGCGCATTTTTCGACGTATTTCAACCACTGTTTTTCCAGCGCCGGATTCAACGTCAAAACATCCATTCTTCCACTCAGTTGATATATCTGCCAGTCGTCGTTTTGTGCAATCAATTGTTTTGCTTCAGCGGATTCGCCAGTCCTAATTAAACCTACATCGATTTCATCTCTTCGCACCATAGCGGCTAACGCCGATTGGTACGTTACATCAGCCGAATATAAACGCACCGCCGGCACTTCAAATCGATAACGTTTGTCAAATTCAGATTGATATGACATACCCGGAACGGCTTCATAATAAACATTCTCGCCACGCTTTCTTGCTGCAATCAATGCATCAACAACTGATTTAAGTTTTGTTCTTTGCTTATCATCAACCAGACAATGCATCTTCAAATCAATCGGCGTTGCCGCTTCTTTGTCCATTGGAGCTTGTTTTAATTTTCCCTTACCGAAAACACTTTTTAATGTATGCTTTTTTTCAGTTGTCGAGATAAAATTATCACCGTTTTGTTCAAGCCAATTAAACTCCATGTTCTTTCCTCCGTTAACATTTTATCACAGTTCCCAACTTTTATATACAAAAAAAGAACACCGGTTAGGTGTTCTTTTTTCAACTCAAACAATTATTTTTTCATGCTGTTACGCAAACGTTCAATCGCGGCCATGATATCTTCGGTCGAACGAGTGTTGGTTGCAGTATTACCGGTCGGAGTTTTAGTTGTAGTACTACTGCTGGTTGTACGATTAAAGGTACTGATTGTGGTT
>CAMOZC010000025.1 GCA_946630785.1 uncultured Clostridia bacterium
ACTTCAATTTGCGGCAAGCACGATTTAACGCCACAATCTCCGCATGCCATAAACAATTTTGCTTACGTTCACGTTGATTATAACCTTTGGCGATTACTTTACCATCGCGTACAATCACGCACCCAATCGGCACTTCACCGTGTTTAGCGGCAATCCTTGCCTGTTCTACAGCCATCTGCATAAAATCCATTACCAAGTACCCCAAACAAACGACAGTATCGTAACCGCGATTCCCATCGCATAAATCGCAACAAATAAAGCACGTTCCAATGGTTTTGTGCGTTGTGGTTGATCAAAGGTTTCCACATAGGCTGCGGTGGCTTTCCATGTCGGCATAGTACGTAAAACAGTCGGTAAAGCCGATTTTAATCGGTCAAAGTCTTCCACATTGAAGTGGTTTTGTGAAGCTAAATAACGAACCGTGTAACTATCTAAGTTACGATTAAATTTATCACGCGCCATATAGCGTAAAATTTCGCCAATCACAATAAATACAATTAAAATTGTCAGTAACAATGTAATACTGTTACTGGTAATATACGTTAACAATTTAGTTCCAGGAATATAAAGATCTTTCGCGTAACCAAAATACGTTGCCAAAGCGTTATTGGTAAAATGAACAATCATACTACCCCACAATGAACCAGAAGCCAAAACCGTCATACCCATAAACCAACCAAGGATTGAAGCATAGAAAAACTGTCCCACATTCATGTGCATCAGTCCAAACAAAATACTGCTAAATAAAACCGCACGACGCACACCAAACTGCTTAATCAAACCACCCATCAAAACACCACGGTGCAAGAATTCTTCACAAATACCGGGCAAAACTGCACTTAACAATATTGCTACCAGCAGTCCGTTATAACCCATAAAGACATTTTCGCTTGAATAAAACTTATTTTGGTAACCCAGGGATTGTAAAAGAATTGAGAAAATATTAGCGACGAAAAGATTGAAAAGATATAAACATATTCCCAGTACAAAACACAAAACAACATTCTTAAAAGAAAGTTTACGCCAACCAATATCTTGATTAATTTGTTTAATTGAAATTGTCTCATGTTTAACCCTAGGAATTAACAATAACATCAGTAAAGGAATTCCCAGCATGATAACAACTTGCGTTAAAACGCTGGCAACGACCTCTGCCGCTTGGTCGGATAGATTTTCAAACACGCCTAACGATGCCGCCACTCTGATTCCCATCAAAAGTAAAATAGCGATTCCATAAATGAATGTGGTAAATAAAAAACGATTATTTTTCATAGTTAGGGATTCCTTTTTTGATTAAGAAAAATACAGTAATTGTCGTTACAGCAGCTAAGAGTAAAGATAAAACAATGTTTCCCGCACTTAAATCAAACACCCCACTACCGTTTCCTGCAAAATATGTATATGTAATAATGAAAGCGTTATTGATAAAATGAATCATCATTGTCCAACCAATATGATGAGTTTTCAAGAAAATCCAAGCCAACCAAATTCCCATTAATAATTGGTAAATTGTTTGTGACCAGGAGTGGTGATAAACCGCAAAAGCAATGGCACTAATTATAATTACACACCAGATTGGCATTTTGGTTAGTTGCAATAATTTACACGCCAATAAGCGGAAAATTAATTCTTCAATAACTGGTGCTAAAATCGCACCCGAAATAAACATAAGCCAAAAGCCATTCGCGAACATATTTACATTTTCAGCACGTGCTTCCAAACCCCAATGAACGAATAATTCAGCACACATATTTTGTAGCATTAGATACCCAAACAGGCAAACGAATGCGATTATCACACACACCGCCAATGTCCGTAAAATATTCTTAACTTTTAACATCCTTTCTAGTATATTATTAAAGTGTTAAAAATCCAAACGTTAAGTAGCGGTAGCGCGGGTAATATTACTTATATCGGTAGTGATACCACCAACATCTTAGTTGATGTCGGATTACCCTTATCTACGACTTTAAAACTGATGAGTCAGGCCAACATTGACCCACATTCAATCACTGGTTTAGTCATCACCCACGAACATAGTGACCATATTAAAGGTGTTACTGATTTTGTTACGCAATACAACGTACCAATTTATTGCTATAATCGCTGCAGCAAAATCTTACGAAAAAGTTTAAAATTACCACCACACCACTTTATTGAAACTGAAAATACTTTTAGCATCGGTGATATAACAGTGAACTGCTTCCCAATACCACACGATAGTCAATTTTGTCTTGGCTATACCTTTCAACATAATGATAGTGCCGTTGGCGTTGCAACTGACATTGGACAAATGACGGAAATCATTGTTGACAGTTTATCTATCTGCCAAGTTGTCGTATTAGAAAGTAATCACGATATTCAAAAATTAATTGCCAATCCGAACTATCCAGACTGGTTAAAGCGTCGTATTCTTGGTAATCGTGGACATTTATCAAATATTGATTGCGGACGCACTATCGCGAAACTTTACCAAGGCAATGTTTCACAAGTTATTCTGGCACACTTAAGTGAAAAGAATAACACCCCTACTCTCGCTTACCAAACCGTAAAACAATATCTACAAACCCAAGGTATCATCGAAGGAAAAGATATTTACATTGATGTAGCTTTCCAAAGTCAAATCGGCAACTGTTATTGCCTTGACTAAAATCAATTTTAATTAAGCTTATTTTGTTGTCATTTTGTGACGCATACGAATGAACAACAAGACGCCAATACCGACAATACCTAAGACAACGGCCAAAATCGTATAACCAAAAGTACTTTGTTTAGCTTCAATGGTAAAGCTATCACTATAAACAGTGTCGCCTTCAGAATCTTTAACATAAACACGATAGATACCCGCATCCGAAACATTAAATAATTCTTGAGAGTTATAATTATTTCCCTTCAAAATTGAACTATCTACAATAACTTCTTTTTGTTGATCATAGTTCTTCGTTAAAACAATGGTTACTTTACCTTGGGCTAAATACAACCAATATGGATTGTAATACACCGTTACCGCATTCGTTGTTGATTTACCGCTGGCACTACTCAAGACAAAATAGTTACTTGCACTATTTGCCTTATGCTGAATGTTAAAGCGAACCTCGTGAGAAATATTACGTTTTAACAAATTATCATAAGTTTGCAAGGTAATGACATAATTACCAGGATTGTTATCCGCATCAAACGCCATATATTCGTCATTATTAGCATTGCGACGGATGTATATATTATAATCATGTATGTTATAACCATCACGAGTAACCGACATAACTGGGATATCCGGATAAATTGGCATACTGAATTCTTCGCGAATTGTCCTAGAAGGAATAATTTGGAAAGAATACTCGGCAGTCAAATCAGAAGAAATCACACCAGCGCCATAAACGCGATAAGTTATCGTTACACGATAGATACCACTAGCACTCCAATAGAAATTTGATGACTTTCCATTAATAGCAGTAGTTTCAATTGTCGTACCATTTGAACCCATGTAAACAACTTCGGTTTCAGTAACACAGAAATATTTATTAAAGAAACCTTTTTCCGTCGGTTCTACACCAGTTTCAACTAACCAATCACGATATTTTGTCAAGAAGTCACTACCATAATCGACCAACTTCAATTCAACTTGGTCATTATATATCATACCACTAACTGGTTGTTTATCATTAATAACCACAATTGGTCTTGTCATAACCGCTAACATATAACGCTTTTGCCTATGGTTAACATGATTACTATTATCGTTATCACCGAAAAGTAAATAATTACCCGCTAAGTCATGTACTTCAAATTCATAATAACCGGCATCGTTTTGATTAATTGTGAAAACATCACCATAATTCAAAGTTTGCACCAATGTTCCATTGTAATAACAATCCACCAAAATTAAATTACCTTTATAACGATAACAAGGATTGCCGGCGTCATCACGTACTACACTTGGGTCGCAATATAATTGTACCGTTAATTTTTTATCGCGAGCTTCGGTCATGTAATTATTATAAATAATGTTGTAAGCCGTACGTGATGCAACCACATCAAAGGTCTTGATATTGTTGTTAGTTGGATTATTGGGATTGCCGTTTAAACGTAAAGCAATTGAATTATCGTTTGGCAAAAGGTTACTGGGGACACCAGTTGTTGCAAAATAAACTGGACTGGTATAAGCCGGAACACCTTCGCTATTTTCGCCAACATAAAATGCTAAGCGCCAAACTAAGGTATTGTTTTGAATATCACAGTAGTAGTAGTCGGTTCCCATTTCATAATTACCAGCTAAAACACGATTAGTTTGCCCAACTTTAATTTCTAAACCATGTAATTTGTATTCATAGACATCAAACGGAATTCCCGATTCTTGATCGGCAGCCATGGTAAAGACATAACGAGTAAGCATGATTTCTTGTCCATCAGCATCAAATTTATAATCACTAGTACTTGGTTGAAGATGTTTGCCGTCGTCATAAACCAAAACCAAAGTATCATCCACTTGAACGATTTCAAATTTATAGGTCTTTTGGGCCCAAACCGTATTACGAAGTGTTACCTCATAGGCGCCAACTTGGTAGAAAGTTTTGGTTAGTGTACCTGGATCCAAAGTTACGGATTCAGATTGGTTATTTAACGTGCGAGTGTATGATATCGTTGTCGGGAACATGGTATTCACAACACTATTACTAATATCCATAATAACTGAACTTACAAAAGACTGCCCTTCAACTTGGATTAATTGGTCACTACTATTTTTCCATTCCACACTTGGTAAACGCGTATCAAATGCGAAATATTGATCAAACATGATTGCCCCGCTGGCACGACCCGTTGCAACAATACGGTAAGTTTGAATTGTGGTTTGTCCTTCTCTTGGCCTAAATGAATAGTAAATCATATCGTCACTGATAACCGATTGCAAATTATCTACGAAGCCACCATTAGTAACATCATAGAACAAAACAGTATAAACTGTACGTAAATAATTAAACTCAGCACCACGTTGGTCACCGATGTAAACAACGCCGTCTTGCAACACAGTATTACCAAACGCCGTAAAATTAATTGTTGATTGCGCTTGTTGGTGGTATTCAGTCGCACTGACACGTCCAAATGGATCAGTAACCCTGATAACATATTCGTGAGAAACATCGACATAAATTGATGTTCCGTATAACGAGAACGAAACATTTGAAATTTTTTCCGAAGTGTTTCGGTCTTCGATTTCAATCTTAAAAGCAGAAGCCAAATTCTCATCAAACAAAATACGTGGCAGGTTGTCCATGTTTTTAACTTCCAGTGTAATTAAGTTACTTAATATATTCGGTTGATAGCAATCCAATTGCATTTGGGCTGCGTTTTCACGTAGGTTGTAAAATTCGAAAGTTTCGACTGTACCAATACGGTCATAAAGAGTATAGGAACATTTGCTTCCATTTTTGGTTGCGATATTAATCCAATTATTCAATGCTTTAATTAAACTATCTTCGTTTTTGTTACCAGAACCGATATCATCACCGATATGCCAACTAGCCTTGCTACCCAAAACCATATAATAATCTTCACCACTTTCAAACCTGAATGAATTATTACGCAGGAAGAATTGATGAACACTAGAACTGGAAGCGTGCATTTCAATACCAATTTGAATTGCCGAATTTTCTTCAGTAATAGCACCAATAAAGGAAACAGCGTTAACATAATTTTCACCTTGAATTTGAACGATATAACTGGTGGTATGCCCCGCATAATCAGTTTCAGCGATGTAATAGTATCTCATTTCATTATCACGTAAACCAACCAAGGTCGCGAAAGGAATACGCGCTTCACCATTAGCACCGGTATATAATTTAAATTGTGTCGCGGCTTGAGAACCTTCTCCGGTATAGTCAACTTCACGGTAAGTAATGACTTTGGTATCTAAATAATGGTTATTAATTTGGTCACTTTCAAAAACGAAATCAGAACTTAAACCATAAATATAACCACCAGGTAATTCCGCCTCGTCAATAATTGATGCCAAATTATCTCCAGCCTTAACTTTGGTTAAATTATAATTAGGTTCATAGCGGTCAAATAGGATTATATAATCAGTACGTGTACCATCATAAGTCAATAAACTTACCGACAAACTACTTCCATTATTAATGATGACATCGTTCAATAAACCTTGCATCAAGTCGAACGTATACAAACCTTTTTCCGGGATTGGCGTTTGTAAGGATACTTGCTGCTCAACGCCATTGGCAGTCCAAGTCCATGTATCCATGGTCGCATCAAGATCGATGTCGGCATACATGCTTTCTGGGTCACTGACAAAACGGAACTCTAATTGGTCGATATTATGTGGATCAACTATATAGGTGTAATTATTGCCATCATACTCCATGCGTGTATTGCTAATGACTTTATTTTCGCCAACAACAATTTCTGCACTGGCACCATACCCAGTTTCCAAATTCAAAGTTAAATAATCCCAGTTCGCACTGGTTGGTGCATTTGAATTTGGTTTAAATAATTCAACGATATTTCCGTTGGTAATTACGCAAGAAATATTACGAGCATTATCCGCAATTAACATTTGGTAAACCGTATCATCAGTACGAGTCGCCGGATCACCGATTGACCAAACTTGATTACCTTCGCCGAGGATAACCGTTTGACTATTGTTGGTGTAACTAAAGCGCGGAGCCAAAGCCGGGAAAGTAAAATTGTGGAACCTTTCAAGTGGGTTATTATCAGTGAAGGCTAAATAGTTAAAATTACCATCGGCAATTGTATATGTCGTACTATCATGTAACCAAGAATATTTACTATTAAAGCCGTAAACCCACGCTGTACGGTTACTACTCAATTTATTATCGTTACGATTAATAACGGCCGCATCGGCATCCTTTGCTTTAGGATATTGCGCCTCTTTTTTATCAGCGAAGTGAACCTTCAAGGCAGTCTGATAAATGTTTTCAGCATAGTACAACATGTTTTGATTATCTACGATAAAATAATAATCGCGACTGGGCGTATCTGAACCAGAGATCGCACTAGCATAAGTACGTGTCAAAATATACAAACCTGCTGGTGTTGTTGTACCCGTATTAAACAATGCCAAGTTGATAGTTCCACCATCACCATCCTTAGCCGCATCATAACTATAAATCAAACCGTTGTAGTCCTGGTTAGCAAAAATTTCTTTAGCATTAATATCATCATTAAGGTGTGGATTGTTTTTCGGCTTTTCTGCAAATGGGTAATTCGGATTAGGCTTAGCTGGATTGTCAACAGACTTTAATTCATAAGTTAACGGGTAATACTGCATGACAACTTGATCAACGCAGTATGCCGAACCGGCTGGTTTTTGCATAAAGGAGAAAATGACATAAGGACGATTCGTCATACCACCCATGGTAGTAACTAAGCTGGTACCAACGTTTGGACTTAATTCCACCATACCACGGTCTTTGTATTGTGAACCAGTTGCGAGAGGTATTTCCCCCGCTTCTGCGTAAACCATACCAAAACAATTATCATGCGTTAACACAATATAATATTCACCAATATTACCTAAGACGTCTGTAACACGGAAATAGTAAGTTCCCTCTTCGGTTAAAGTCAAATAACCGTTGCGCATATCCGCAGCATCAACGTCATAATAAAACTCTCCAGAATCACTACGTTCAACACGGGTAATACCAATACCGATGGCACGAGTCCCACTGTTAACTAAAACGCCAGCATTACTTAAACCAGTAAATACATCTTGAAACAATGGACCACTGAATGTATTTGAATTTTGATGCTTAATTAATTTATGCGTACCAAAACCAATTTTCACACCTACGTTATCATCAAAATTAATAACATTCGAAACTGACGACGGTTTTTCACCGCTTTGAATAAAAGTAGGTTTACTATCATCAATAATCAAAACGAATGGCGTTTCATTACCAACATCATCCACAAGAGTAAAACGATACAAACCAGGTGTTGTAAACTTTTCCGACAAAGTCCAACCGGTTTCGGTTTTAACTGGATGATAACCATTGTTTGGACTGGAAACAGTTTGAGAGAAGACATAAGCACTGTATAAATTAGCAACCGTTACCGTTGGAAACCTTGTATAATTAGCATTAGCATTGGGGTCGAATGATTGATTTTCCAAAGCCATTTCGTAGAATTCACAAAGCACGTTACTGTAATTAATGCCACTGATTTTATCATCCCATGTTAAAGTAACATCACCCGCACCGACAATCGCAACATTGTCTGGTAAATTTGTTACAGTAGTACTTAACGATTTTGCGCTGGTATTAGCCTTGATACCAGTTGCCGAACTATTGTCAACAATAACATTGAATACCGTAGTCGATTTACCATGAGCACCATACTTAATCGTCAAACGATATTGTCCAGGATTTAAATTAAATTCAAACGAACCGTCATCCCCCATAGTGATATTTTGGTCGGTAAAATTATATTGTCCGAAATTAGCATAGGCCAAAGTAATTGTTGGTAAAACTTCGAACTGTCCTAAAGTAGTTTTGCCGCCATAACTTAATTTTACTTTATTTCCAGCCAAGCACAAATCTTGCAAATCTTTATTTAACTCCAATTCGCCCGCATAATAAGTTTTCGTAACCCCGTTGGCAGTGACTTCAAAAGCAACCTGTGCCGAATTAACAATTTCAAAATAGAAGGTTTGCTGGCATAGTTTATCGTTGACTTCAAAATAAATTACGACAACATATTCACCAGCTGCTTCAAACGGCGCACCAACATCTAAACTACGGCTTTGCCATTCCTTGACATTACCAGTACCAAATGAAGGACGATAGGCCACCGTTGACAAAACACCAGCACGGGTCGCATGCGGAACATTACCAAACAATTTCACTGGCGGGAAATTAGTACGGACCGGACGAATTGCGTTACTAGTTGTAATGTATTCAGCCAATTCGGTTGAATATTTCAAAGCATCACTAACACGCATATTGCTATAATCAACAACTGCACCACTCTTATCAGCGGTCATGTTAACATCACGTACCCAACTTGAAATATCACTGCTAACAGAAGCATTAATGTTATCGTAGAAAGGCAAAGGACCATCGTATTTGTTATTAAAGTGTTGACCACCATAATACGCTTGGAAGCCTAAAACATTCAAAACACTGGGATAATCAGTGTAATGTTTTAATTTAACATATCCATCCTTAACGCCACGTTTATTTAATCTTTGTCGGTTAGCAAAAAGATATTCACTGTAATATTGTAATTGTGAAACCATTTTGTATTCACCAATATTATAGAACATCAATTCGCGGTCATCATAGACCAATGCATCATTTTCATAATATTTAGATGTGGTATTAATTTCTACGTCAAAATACAATTTAGAAAAATTAACTACCGGATATTCGCTTTCGTAGGAATAATTGTAAATTTCACCACGACTCGGTACACGGTTTTTCGTATCAAAACGAGGGAAATCTATGTAATTAATTTTGTTTACAATAATAAACGCAAAGGAAACATCAACTAACGCATAAACACCGTCACCGGTTGAAATACGTTGTTTAAATGAAATTTCATACAAACCTTGTTGTTGGAACATACCACGCAAAGCCTGGCTATTATATGCCACTGCCCCGATTGAATAAGATGTAAGTTGGTGTTCGGTTTTGTTGTAAGTTATTTGTCCTAAATCCTCGTTACTTGCATTGCGAACAACAATCGTTGTCCCCATACGAATCACATAGTATTTTAAGATTCCATTACTATCATAAAGCAATACTGTTACGTTATCATCAATGGCTTGGACTTGGGATAATTCGTTTGTAGCCGAATCGCGTGTATACAAAAAATTACCATTTGGGTCTTTAACCTCAACAATATAACCATCATCAACTTTTGAATTTGGTACAAAAGCTACGTTCAATAAAACTGTTTTACCATCTGCGTCCAAAATTACGTCAGACGTGCCAAGTTGTGTGTAAGTGGGAACACCGCTGTAAACTTGATTAGCTGGAACGCTGTTGCTAACCGTGATAAGATTTACGCCGTTTTGATAAACCACGCCATCACGCGTTATAACTAAATCGGTCGGCATATCACTGATATTGGTTAATTCAAAAAGGACGATATCGTCAGTGTTGTATGGATCCAACATGACGACCGGAATTTCCAAGTTATTGCCTAAACCACCGGCAATCAAACGCATATCAGCATTGGTGAAAATTGGACAAGGATAACCCTCACGACGTCGCGATTGTAAATCACGATAAGAGCGAGCATTATACTGACTAGAATTAACAAACTCACTTAACACGCCACTTTCATAACTTTCTTCTAACAAAGTCAACTTAGCACCCTGCCCTAAATCAGTAGTACCAGTATCAGATTTATCAAATGGAATTCTTTGATATAAATCATCAAAGGTCGGAATATAGTTCGGATCAGTAATCGCCGTATCCGCGGCTACACCCCAAATTGTGTCGCGAAAATTATAGATTAAACTTGCGCCGAACAAAGACAGCACCATCGTTACGCTCAATATAGTCAGCGCAATAATTCTACCACGGCTATACTTCATTCGTACTCCCCCAACATATTATGTTTAATTATAAGTTTTATATTTTGTGTCGTCAATCAAATCGCAACAACTTACCATTCAAACAAATCACGGTGTTGTGTTGTATTTGCGCGACGAATGACAATATCGTTACGACGATGGATGTCATAATAAATCGCACCTTCATCAAAATACCTACCAGGAACATAAATATCGGGTGTTGGTTTCAAACGAATCACACCTTTATTTAAACATTCATAAAACAAGGTTACTTTACTACGTAACGGATGGAACGTGAAACAATAAACGAAAATATTACCCGGAACAATATCCAACAATTCATTCGGTGGAAGCAAAGGACGACTGGCCGTATTGGTCGCGGTCGATTTACTACCGCCTTCTGAATCACCTTTAGCGGCCTTACCCGTGTTACGACTGACGGTTGTGCTTTCAGTAGTAACTTCCATATCACCCATTAAATCCGAGAACATTTTACGTGTATCAGTATCATTAACACCAACGAAAACCTGGTGGTTACAGTTATTACGAACGGTGACCGCAGTTTCCGCGCCGTAAGTAGTTTCCAACTGTTTGTAATCCTGCAAAACCAAAGTAAAGAAAATACGGCGTGAACGAGAAACGGTAATAACAGTTGCAAAGTCGTTAATCTTTGGCATATTACCAAACTCATCCAAGACAAAATAGGTTGGCCATGGCAATTTACCACCACGTTCATTCGCACTGGCAACCAATGATTTATACAACTGTGAAATACATAGAGTTGCCAATGGGTGACGAACTTTAATTTGGTCTGGAATAATTAAGAAGAATGCCGTTGGTTTTTTAGCGAACTCTTCAAACTTAATGTCAGTACCACTGGTAATGTAACAAATACCTTTGTCATTGAACATAGACAATTTTTGTGTTGCAATACCGAAGAAGTTACGCATGGTGTTTTCAGCGTTAGCAGTAACCGTTTGAGCCAAAGAAGCAGCTACTGACAATTTGTCACGTCCTTCGAAATAATTCTTAATTGTCTTGAACATAGCCTGTGGGTCATTATCACGAATCGATAGAATTTTGAAAATGTTATAGAAATTAAATTTTTCACGGGTCATGCCCAGGTTCGGATTCAAACTATCTTCCAACATTGCCATCGCAGTACCTTGAATTAAATCACGAGCGCCCTGCTCCCAACTAGGATCCTTTTCATTTTCAATTGGACAAATGGCCGAGCAAATATCTTTAATATCAGCTTCCGAGTCTGAAATTAATTGCTGGCGCAAAGTGCGCATTTCATTTTCCGCCATCTCTTTAGTTGGGAACGCAATTCCATTGAAAGCGTACCAAACTGGCGGATAGGTGCTGGCAATAATACGTAAGCCATATTTAGCCGGATTAGCGTTTTCATAACGATGAATTTCGCGTTCCAAATGTTGTGCGCGTTGGAACATATCCCAAGGCTTTTCAAATGGATTCCAACGTGAACTGCGAATTGGGTCATTCAAGTTAAACACTTGCACATCGTAACCTTGGTTACGTAAACTCTCAGCCATAGTATGATAAATTTCACCCTTCGGGTCAGTAATTACCAAATTCGGTTTTTCATTAGAAAAGCCTAAAGTATAAATAAACGGGAAAACATAACCTTGGGTTTTGGCAGCACCGGTAGTTCCTAAAACAATTGAGTGATAATCCTTTGGAATCATGTTAATGTGAATATCACTGCCAATCAATTCGAAACGTGCCAATGGTCCAGTTTTCTTCAACGTTGCTAGTTGAGAAGCACGGGTATAGATATAGGTCTTATCGCGTTCGGAATCTGTCATCCACCGGTTAGAATAATACTGTGA
>CAMOZC010000026.1 GCA_946630785.1 uncultured Clostridia bacterium
CGACTACCTTGCCGTAAATAAACACCCGGCCATGGCGATGGATTAACACCACCTTCGCCCGGTTCATCGCCTTGGATTGTGCGATAAACTTGATACAGTTTGTTCCATGTATTTCGGCCCACAACACCATCCGCGGTTAAGCCAAACAAGCGTTGAAAACTGCGCACCGAATTTGTTGTCACACTGCCGAACACACTATCCTGAGTAACAGTTTGCACACTGGGATAAAACTGCGCAGTGTAATTTAGTAAAAATTGCAATTGGAGAACGTCACGTCCGGTACTGCCCTGGCGTAAAACACTGGTCGGTGGCGTATCGTTTATACCGATAAATTCACCTTCGGCATTTAATTCCGCCAAACCAGTAACCGCGGCGTAAATTTGTGAAATTTTATTCCAGGTACTAACACCAACCACACCGTCACTGGTTAAATTAAACGTTCTTTGGAAGACGCGTACCGCCTCTTGAGTTTGCGCATTAAAGTTACCATCCACAGGTGTAATTACCGGAATCAACGGATAATTGCGATGAATACGATTTAAATATGTTTGTAAGCGACGCACATTAATTCCTGAAGAACCCAAGCGTAATGGTGTTCCTGGATATGAATTCTGTACAGAACCTGTCGGTGCATTACTTAAAACAATGTCATTCGGATAATAATAGCGTAAAATTTCCAAAACAGATAATCCCTGGTTGGCCAAAGTAACTGTTCCCCATTGTGATAGTCCACTACAAGTCGCGGTCGTGCCGTTACAGAATTCTGTAAAGTACGGATTACGGAAACCATCACGGTGAGCATAAACCGTGAAAACACCATCAACCAATTCAGAAATGTTTTTATAAATCTCACGATTACGCACATAGGCCATATCGTAAACCGTCGAATTCGTAATATCAAAATTATAACCACGTGAACGATACCATTCGGTATAAATTCTGTTTAAAGCAAAAGTTACAATTGCGGCAATATTTGCCAACAAAGCATTAGTCGGCCAAGTTGGATAAATTTCACTGCAAGCCACATTTTTAATGTAGTCTTGAAATGGTACGCGAATATTGGCAGCATTACTGGTCGGCGCTCCCAAGTGTACCGTGATATAATCCGGCACCACCACACTGCTAAGTACGCGACTGTTATCAGGCATACCATCTTCGGTACCTACTTGACCGTGTACCGTTGTTGGTAAAGTAACATCTGGTGGTGGCGTTACAAAGTTTTGGTCCGCATCATCTTGTCCTTCAACATACGGTTCCAAATTCAAAGCGACCACGGTTGTAACTTGGTCATAAACCTGAACGTCAATTTTATCAATACTTTGATAATCCCCTTGTCGTACTGAAACATCACAAAGTGCATAGGTTGTTTCGCCTGTCGCCGGACTTTGTGAAGCCTCTTCGTCTGGCGCCGATAAAGTATAAGTTGGACTGTCACCATTAGCATCGGTCAAGCCCGAAAACAGTACTACTCCATTTTTATTTTTGATTATGTAAGATGCATTTGCAACTGGCTCCGCGCCATTACCCGAAGTCGTTGTTATTTTTAAATAACCTGTTCCCATTTTTTTCTCCTTTTTTGAACTATTTCAGTCTATGGTAGTAACAAAAAAAATGTTTCCACCATAACTATAATCATGGCAACAATTGTAATCGATGCCGGGCACGGCGGATACGATGCAGGCGCAGTTAATGGTTCGCGCTACGAGAAAAACGACAATTTACGAATAGCAATGGCGGTTGGTGAACGTCTGAAGAGATGCGGAATTAATGTAATTTACACCCGCACTACGGATGTATTTGTACCATTATTGGAACGCAGTCGTATAAGCAACAATAATAATGTAGATTTGTTTGTTTCCTTCCACCGCAATTCAGCCAGCAATCCAGCCGCAAACGGCGTTGAAACTTTAATTTATAACAACGCTTCAAACCAAGCCCTTCAAGCAGCTGAAGCATTACAACAGGCACTTGTCAATGTCGGTGTGCAAAGCAATCGCGGCGTAAAACGCGCCAACTTAAGTGTTTTAAGAGAAACCAATGCACCAGCGATGCTTTTGGAATTAGGCTTTATCAACAATGAACAGGACAATGAATTATTTGACAGCAGGTTTGATGCTTATGCCGATGCGATTGCCCGTAGTTTAGCACAATCGGTAGGTGTCAATTGCAATCCAGGCAATGGCGGCGGTAATGGTGGCAATAATGGCGACCCCTCCACCGCTACAATTCGTAGTATCCAAACCACTTTAAATGCCCGTTACGGCGCTGGTTTAACGGTGGATGGAATTTGGGGTGCTCAATCAAAGAAAGCCTTAATTCGGGCTTTACAAATTGAATTAAACATGCTTTATGGTGCTGGTTTAGCTGTTGATGGCATTTTTGGACCGCGTACCAAGGCTGCCATTCGCAATTTATCCCAAGGCAGTCGCGGTAATCTGGTTTGGATTTTGCAAGCCGGCTTAATCGCCAAAGGTTTTGAAACCGCACTTGATAGCATTTTTGGGCCCAGAACCGCTACACAAGTCCGTGCCTTCCAAACCGCTAACAACCTAGCAAGTGATGGCATTGCTGGCCCCAACACTTTTGAAGTCTTGATGCGATAACATCTTGATAAAAACAAAAAAGGGTTCATAACCCTTTTTTATTTACACAACTCAACCAGTTTTAATTGGCGAACTAAGTTGATTTCATTTTTCATAACGTCTACATCGTTTCTTATCATAAGTTTTTGTTTTTTGTGATATTTAAAATCTTCTAACTTTTCATTGAAAAGAAATTTAGCATCTTTAATTTTTCCATCAAGATTGATATTAACGTTAAGTAACTGATTTTCTAGTTTTTCCAGTACATTAGCTTTGGGTTTTTGATAAAAGGATGAATTACAAGTGCGCAGTTTTTTATCGACCCTTTCGGCTTCTTTCATTTTGCGTGCCGTTGCTTCCATGCTTGCCAAAACACTGCCATACCCCGCCATCAGATAAACCGGAGCCAATTCTGGACACAATTGATATAAACCAGCCACCATCCCAGCCGCCGCAGCAGTTCTTAAAGTTCCACGGATAATTAAATTCTTTTTATGTTCTTTATTCATTAATTAATGATAACAAAAACGCACCTTCAAAGTCAATACTGCCCGGAATAATCATGTGTCAATTTTTGTAAAAATATCGAAAATACAATTTAATAACAATAAAAAAAGGGGCTACCCCTTTTTCATTTATCATTGGTTAAAGTATTATCAAAGTCACTTTTCATTAAATGCCCTTCAATATTTTTTTGATTAGTTTTAATAGTTAGCCGAGATTTTTTCCAGGTTTTTATTTTATCGGTAATCATCTCCGGATTAAGAATTGGATTTAAAATTGTCGTTTCAGCACGTTCAATGAAATTAGCTTTCGGCACGCGATGATACTCCAAATCACCTATTGGAACATTCAATAAATCTTTTTCTTGGTTTTGTTTTTCAATTGTACTCAACAAACTGGCCAAAATTGCCGTACCACCAACAGCCGTGCCGACGCTTGCAAGTAACATTGCCAAATTTGATTCAGAAATCATTTGAAATAATTTATCACAAGTTTCCGGTTTAAAATGTTGAAATGTTTTCAAAGCAACCACAGGAGCCCCAAAACGCATTACACCACGCGCAACAATATCCACTACTTCTTTTTTATTCATACAACCATGATAGCAAAATCAATTTTTAAAAGTCAATAGTGAAAGTCAATTTCATTTTATTTTATTAGCATATATTTATTATTTTGTTCGGATTTATATTCTTTCAAAAATTTTTTATCATTTTTAATTGCCAATCTACTTTTCTTCAAGTCTTTAAACACTTTCAGGTTATCTTTAAGATTGTTGACGAAATTATGAAACGTGCCAGGAATTGAATCTGGATATAAAATTGGATTGATTATCATTGATTCAATCTGTTCCACTAAATTGGTATCCGAAGCCAAATCGACCAATTCGTCAAAACTGCCGAGGTGGTCTTTATCTTCCAACTTCACAGCAGTTGAATGCAGACTTTTGAGAATTCCTACCGAACATAAAGTACACGCAAGACTCGCATATACCGCAAAATAAGGATCGTTCATAAGTTTTTCAAATACTTCTGGCTTAAATTGTTGCATCTTTTGAGTTACTAAAACAGGGGCACCATAACGCACAACCATTCTAGCCAACATATCAAGATTTCCCCTAAATTTCATATGCGCATATTAGCAAAAAAAGTCACTTAAAGTCAATGGTATTACACTAATTTTTCAAAAAATCAACCATATCACACATAGAGGTTTTTAACCTAGCAACATAATCACAATCAGGGACAAAACCACTATCTTTGCAAGTGGTTACAATCTCATCAATACGATTAAGCCCTGTCCTGACTTTTTCAATAATATCTTTACGCCCAATAAATTTTTGTTGCAACTTACGGTAATAATTTATCATTTCAAAATAACTAATGCGTCGGGCACAAAATGGGTTTGCATATTCAATCAAATGTCCCTTTTGCAGACTGCCGGCGAAATCAAAAGTAATAATGTCAGTGGCGCGTTTTTGATTTTTATCAAGAAGAAAACCTAATCCACCCAAATTGGCATCCCAGTTTTGCGTTGCAAGAGCCAAACCATAATGTTCTGCAACACGTTTTAAAGCGGCATCATCAAAATATGAAATAACACGCGAGTCGGGAATATCTTCACCGAAGATACGCGGCAAAGCATATTGCGCACCAGCGGGTGTAATTTTGCATAAAAATTCCTCCCCGGATACAATATTTTTGTCATCAAATATATCATTAGTAATCGCACAATAGCCATCATCAAAAGCGGCTATTGTCGTATTTGGTGCTTTCATTCCCAAGTTTTGATACATTTCAGAAACGATTTTTTCAGCAGATGCACCACGATAAGACGTTGGTTTTAAGTAGAATTTTGTCCCACACGGTAAGATAAACTTGGTTAGTTTTTTAGCATGATGAAAAAATATCTCTTGCTTTATATTTGCATTTTCACGGCTATTCAAAAATTCCGCAGCATCCATTAACCCTGATTGATTTTTATATTTCTCAATGTATGGTTGCATTGATGGATGGTCCATACGCTATACATATGTATTCTCTGCCTAAAAATTAAAATTAATTCAGTAATAATCTCAAAATATGCATTTTCTAAGCCACCAATTTTAAACAAGTAATCCAGTTATTTATCACATTTCATTTCCATCCGAACATCTAAATTGTCAAATTTGATTCAGTAACAACTTTACAGTCCCCATAAATAGAAATACGAAACAAATCTTTCAATCTGTTTCGCATGAGTTTCTTATTGGCGGGACGCTGTCGAGAACATTTGAACTATTATCGACAACCGCTTTCGCTGTCTCCGCTATATATAGACAAGCACACGTTTAACTGCCAAATTGATATTTTTGTATAAAAACACAACAATTTTTGGAATTTTATGTTACTATAATATAGGAGTAATTATGGTAAATCCAGACAACAAAACAATTAAATTAAACGAAGTTCAACTAACAAAATATAAAAAGTTAATCGAACATAATCCTTGTCACATCGCAACGGTTAATTGCAATAGCTTAACGCCAAATTTAGCGGTTGCATCAGACATAAAAATCCTGGACGACACAACAATTTTAATTTCTAATAATGAAATGGTACATACCCCAGATAACATTTTGAATAATGAAAACGTCGTTTTAACGTCATTTAATGAAAAATATGCAGGCTTAAGGTTGACGGGAATTGCACATTACTATACTCAAGGACATTATTTTGACTTATGTAATAAATATTTTAATAATGAAACCGCTACCCCTAAAGGGGTTATCATTATTTCTATAAAACAAGTAGAGTGTATGTCATAAAAAATATAATCCAACAAACTGCGAGAGTTCGTATTATTCACTTGTGGCGGAAGGGACAGGATTTGAACCTGCGGTACCTTGCGGCACACCTGTTTTCGAGACAGGTACATTCGACCACTCTGACACCCTTCCAGATGCCGTATTATAACACATTTGACTGACAAATACCAAATATATAATCGGCAATCATTTTAGCGCCATCATTGCCACCGGCATGTAATGCATTTTGCATATATTCTGGCAAGACATCACGGTCAATCCAATCTTGCAGTAATGCGCGAATTTTACGTGGATTTTCACAACGTGCGCCACAACGATTAGCCGTGATATACTGATAGTTCTTAGCTTCTTGACCTGGGATATGCCCAGTTACCACCACTGCCGTTCCACTACGCGTACCTTCTAGTAACATATTTGGTCCGGCTTTGGTCAATAAAACATGCGCCCAATTTAAAAGTTCTGGCATATTGGAAACAAAACCTAAAACTTGGATTTTTGCCAATTGCGGATTTTGATGCTTTTCGTTAGTTAAAGCCTTAAAAAGTCGTTCATCGCGTCCACAGACAAAAGTGATTTCGGCGCGGTCAATTTGACAAAGTTCACGTACATAAGCAAGATTTTTTTTCAAATTAATAGATGGATTGACCATTAAAATGTGAACTTTATCTTGGATTTGTTTCGGCGTAGTTGGCGGAACAATATCTTCACGAATAGGAAAACCAGACACCAATAATTGTTCGGGTTTAAAGCCCAAACGCAAATATTGTTCCTTTACGGGTTCGGTTGGCACAAAAGACATTTGTGCACGACGATCACGCCACACTTTTGGTGGATTAACCAAATCAATCACATTAATCAAAAAAGGGATATTTAAATGATTTTTCTTTAGCAAACGTGAAACGGCTTTAGTAAACATGCAATGCACGGAAATAATGACATCAGGTTGAAAGTCATTAATTTCTTTTAGTAAGTTTTTTTTCACACGGTGATAAATCCAGCTGTGCATAACATCAGTGAAAATTTGCGTGAAACCATGTGAAATTTTCCAAATTCCTGGATGTTTCGTTGTTAATGGAATGTAACAGTTTTCCATACGCACGCCAATCTTTCCCATTAACGGAAAACAATTCAATTGCTTAACGGTACAACCCAGTGATACCAAATGTTTTTCAATTGCATTAGCGGCTGACTTATGTCCTGTTCCTGTACGTTCAGCCATTAAAATTAAAACCTTATTCATGACTGCTTAATAGTATCCCAAAACGTCAGCAACTGCAATCATTTTTGTGTCAGCTGCTGTAAAATGCTGGCTGGTAACTGTGTTTTAAAACTACGACACAAAGATTTTTGCAAGTTCGCACTATTTAAACACGCGGAGCAAACATGTGCCCCGCGACCGTTTAAGCGCTTATCAGTTTGTACGAAAAATTCACCATTGACACGAACAACTCGTGTCATATTAGTAACTGGTTGCAATTTACGACAAACACAACAAATGCGACTGATTGTATGTGGCTGATTATTCACCAAGTGTAAATTCCTCAATGTATGCTGCGTCTTCAGCATTAGCTTTTTCTTCGCTCTTAACGTCAATCTTCCAGCCGGTTAATTTAGCAGCTAAACGAACATTCATGCCTGCTTTACCAATTGCCAAAGACAATTTGTCATTAGGAACAACTACACGAGCGCGTTTTTCTTCTTCATTAGCTTCAACACGCAAAACTGTAGCTGGTGACAAAGCGGAAGCGATAAATTCCAATGGGTCTTCACTCCATGGGATAATATCAATTTTTTCTGGACGAATTTCATCCAAAATAGCATTAATACGTGCACCCTTTGCACCAACACAAGCACCAATTGGATCGATGTTAGCAATCAAAGAAGCAACTGCAATTTTGGTACGATAACCTGCTTCACGAGCAACTGATTTAATTTCGATTTCGCCCTTTTCAATTTCTGGAACTTCTAATTCGAACAAAACCTTAACGAATTCTGGACGAGTACGAGTTACGAAAATATCATTTGCATAACCGATATCTTTAATCTTAGGAACATAAACTTTTACAAAGTCACCAATTTTAAAGTTCTGACCTGGGAAGTTATTACGTTCATCCAAGATACCTTCCAAGGTGCTACCTGGGATTTCTAAGAAATATTTACCACCTTCATAGCGGTTAACCTTAGCGGTAACAATTTTATCTTCACGAGTTGACATTTCTTGTAAAGCAGCGTTACGACTACGTTCTTTAATTTTTTGATTTAAATATTGTTTTACGGTAACAGCAGCAACACGGCCAAAGTCCTTCGGGAACTCTTCTTGTTCAAGAATGTCACCAACTTTAGCGGTCTTTTTAATTTCGCGAGCTTCAGACAAAGTGATGAATTTGTCATAATCGAATGGAACACCACCTTCTTCTAAGTTACTATCAAGTTTTTCTTCTTCATCCGCAACAACAGTTTTATAACTGTAAACACGAATTGTATTACGTTCAGGATTTAAAGCAACACGAGCATTCATTGCCTCACCATGTTCTTTACGGAAAGCAATTGAAATTGCTTCTTCCAAATCCTTAATAATTTCGCTAACTTCCATACCACGTTCAGTGGCCATCATGTTCAATGCAACGAAAAAATCTTTTGATGTCATTTTAATCTAATCTCCTTTTATTAATCCCAATCCTTACCGTCAATGCCTTCACTGCTAACTGACAAACTATAATTGTCGCCAAGTTCGCGATCGTTCGCATCAACGATTGGTTCAATTAACCTGGTAACGGTTTCGCAGTCGGTGTGGTTAATGCCACCTTCTTTGTCAATATAGAAACAGAGTTCATGATTCTTCCAAGTAACACGCAACAAGCTGTAACCGGCCTCGGCAATTACTTTTTGGCATAAATCCTGAAATTTGTTTTCCATACACCGCTCCTTTTTGGGTTTAAAAAAATGGACCCGTTTGGCCCACTTCTTTATAGTAGCACAGATTTTTTTTAATTGCAACAATTATTTACGTAAAGCCATAATTGCGGCTGAAATTCCAGAAACAGCAGCACCAATTGAAAACAAGTAAACACCAATATTCGCACGATATTCAATACTGCTTGCCAATAAAGTTCCGGTTGATAATGCCCCACAACCAACCAAAGTCAAGACCATGAAAAGCGCACCACAAATTGCCGCCACGATAGAAACTGCAAAAGTTGACCATTTTATCAATGAATTTCTTACAAAGAATTTAACAACTGCCATAACCAGCATTACTACCAATAAAACAGTAGTTATAATCAACAACCAACGCGCAACTTGCCAGTTACCGATGTCGTTAGCATCTTTCATGCTATCAATTGCATCAAACCAATTTGACAAGTTCCATTCCGCTGTCACAGTGTTACCAACCAATGTGGTTTTTTGATTGATAAATTTGCAAGCCAATCCAATAAAGGATGCCGCCGCCATGGCTAAACTGATTACCAATATAACCAGGTTCGCCGCTTTATTTGTATTTCTTTTTGCCATACCTTTATGGTATCACGAAACCACTGCACCGTCAAACTTTCTGAACTCACTTAACTTTACTACGACTGCGCGCCAAGACGATATTATCTTTTTTACGATTTTGCAATTCTTTCACGGGATGTGCTTTATCCTGATATCGATAATCTTGTCCTAACTTATCCGCGGTTTTGGCAATTACAACATGACTGGCTACAGTTTCCGCATCGGCTACAACTTGATTTTGATAACGGAAGAAATCTGCATTTTCGGGTAAATTCATCACATCCACATAATATTGTCGATTAGTTGTCAACATAACAGTACGTTCTAAAACATCACGTACATATTCTTTATTGGTCCCCAAGAGTAACAAAGCTGGAAATTCACCTGTACCAACAACTTTACTCGGCGCGGTCTTTTCGTACTTTTCCAAAAAGTGACACGCTAACTGTAAATGTGCACATTCCATTTCAAAGAAATGTTCCCAAATTTGTTTAATCTGCGGCAATTCTTCCTGAGATGCCATACTATAATACAAGTATGCTTCCGTATATTCATGTAAGACCCATTGTTCTAGCCAGGTACAAGTTGGGTCTTTCAAACTTTCATACTGCGTGACATGCTGTTCTTCAATCATACCAATTTCCGCATATAACTGCCGACCTAAATCATTTTTATACCACTGGGCAATATTCATATAGTAATTCATGGTTTGCTGTTCCGCCGCTGTAATAATACCAGCGACTAATTTAGAATAAAGGTCGCTTTTATTAGCATCCATGGCCTTACATAAATCATCTTTTGGGTAACGGTGATGTGCTAAGGTCGGTCGGCCAGGCATGATTTCGGTAAATTTTCCGACTAACTGCGCGGGGTCGGCACCAGGAACATCTAATAACATCAAATTGCTAAAACGATATAAATGGTCAAAGTCCTCTAGTAAAGCAAAGTTCAAAGCTTCGACATTGTTTTTATTCACATCGGTTTGTGCCAAAGTTGCCGTTAAGTCAATAGCTAACTGTTCATAACTGATGGTAGTTTCTAAAATGCTTTCATCTAATGGTTTCAAACAAGCTATCATTTTTTGTTGTTGCTGTTCTTGTTTACGCACCACCGCCAAAGCATCTTTGATTTCTTGAACATCACAATGGCGCGCGAATTGATGCAAGAACCAAACACTTTCGTATTCCGTTCCATTCATTAAAATAACCCGTGTTTTCGTATACGGGTTGGTAGTTTTTTTGTTATATGCCCGCGGATACATTGTTTGTAATGACATAAAATATTCATCGATTGGTTTAGTGGCGACTTCCAATGGGTTCATTATTACTCCTTTTAATCAATATTAACCTAGAGTAATTATGTCCACCCGCCGCTGGTTTAAACACAAACAAAAAGTCCGCACTTGAGCGGACCTTTTATTGATCAATACTTATACTTGCTTATTTACGACGACGTTTACTAATCACAATGCCGAATACAATGCCACCAATCACTAAGACACCTGCTGATGTTCCCGCAATTCCCCAAATCAAACCCATGTTGTTTTGGTTGTTGACTTCAGTATCTGTATCAGTATTTTCGGGTTCTGTTGTTATTTCTTCCCATTGTGCAGTTAAGGTCATATCTTCGGAAACTGGCGTTGTGAAATCATACGCTTCATCTCCGTTGTACCAACCTTTGAAAGTGTAACCTGCTTTTTCTGGGTCGGCTGGTTTGGTTACCAAACTATCGACACAAACCTTTTGGTTTTCAACCGCACTGCCATCTTGTGTATCAAACGTAATGGTTTTATTGCAATTCCAAACAACCTCTACAACTGGATTATTTATATACTCACCATTGCTGTAATCAGTGAAACCATTACCAACAAAGTCCCAGTTTAATGCCCAATTTTCATTTGCATATTCCTCTGAACACTCACAATAAACTTTTGCAGCATAACAGCCATATAACATTTCCCGACCAATATGTTTTACACTTTGTGGAATTTTAATATAGGAAATTTTACCACCTAACGTATTAAACCATGTTTCAAACACGTGACCATCAATTGTTTCTATACCGTCTGGAAATATTACATGGATTTCATCATATTCATCTAATTTATCCCAATGTTCATCACCGAAATAACCACAAGTACTGTAGTAACCATATCCCAGCGCGCCACAACCGACATTATCGGATAACCTATAGCACACTCTTGCATCATCTGACACATAATTACCCCAAGATCTAAATTCAAAATCTTCCCAATCATCAATAACCAGAATGCGGTCATGCTCCGACATCGCGCTGACATGTGGTCCAATGGCTAAGACCATCGTTACCGACAAAACTACCATTGCGACAACAACACTCAAAATTGAATAAATGGCTCTCTTTTGCATAATTTTATTTTCTCCTTTACTTACATAGTTTTGGTAATAATACCAACATAATAGCATACTACTGCTGCTGCTGCTGAAAAAGCAATTGAAATTTTTATATATAGACACTTTTAAAACAAAATTTTATTTACATTAACACATGATTGAAGTTAATTTTTAACATTATCTGTTTGAAATTGATTTAATTTTTGTTGTTGATTTAATGACAGTAAGCCACATTGTGGTACTTGGGCAACTGCAATCATATCAGGGTCGATTTTACCAGCTATCCGTTTACCTACTCCACCACGACAAAAATCAATCAGCCTGACATTATTGGTATTATATT
>CAMOZC010000027.1 GCA_946630785.1 uncultured Clostridia bacterium
TTCTAAATTGTCTGGTTATTCTAAATTTAGAATTTTTGGAAATAATGTTTTTAATTTTATTTACAGCGTTTGTATTGGTAAGTGCATTAAAGATTTAGGTGCGGGATTGAATCTATATCGTGTTAGCATTTTGAAAAATCAGTTTTACCATAAGTTTCCCGATAAATTAACGTTTAATTGTTGTATGCTTTTTGCTCATCATTATTACAAGCACGTAATAAGGTTTTTTCCAATTACTTGGCGCGAAGATGATCAGGTGTCAAATGTAAAAATGGTAAGACAATCTTTGGTAACATTAAAAATTGCATTAAAATACATGTTCTATAAAAAAAGTATTTTAAAAGATTATCGTGATGTCATCATTGATGATTATCAAGCGAAGGAGATTGAAAGCAAATGAAAAAAATTCATTTAGTTATGCCGATGGCGGGAGAAGGGTTACGGTTCAAAAAAAAAGAATTCCAAGTCCCAAAGCCGATGATTTTATTAGACGGTAAACCATTCTTTTATTGGTCAACCAAATCAATTACGAATTTTATTGACGTGCAAGATATTACTTTTGTCGTGCTAAAATCACATGTTATCGATTTCCAAATTGATAAATGCATTAAACAGTTTTTCCCAGATGCTAAAATCGTTATATTAAATCATACGTTAAATGGGGCGTTATTAACTTGTTTGGAAGGAGTTAAGCATATACGTGATGATTTACCAATCATTTTCAATGATTGTGATCATGCTTTTGTATCGCAAAAATTTAATGAATTTTGTCTTCATGAGTTATCAGCACCGGTAGATGGCGCATTATTAACGTTCAAATCAAACGAATCGAAATTCTCGTATTTAAAACTGGATGAACATGAAAATGTTGTTCAAACTGTAGAAAAACAAGTGATTAGTAACTACGCAATTTGTGGTGCGTATTTTTTTAAAAATAAAACTATATTTCTTGATAATTCCAAAGAGTACCTCTGTAGTTGTCATTATCAAGAATATTTTCTAAGTGGTGTGTATAATATTATGGCGGCAAGACATTTAGTCATCAAAAATTTCCCTTGCGATGTTCATTGTTCTTTCGGAACGCCTGAAGAATTTAAAGGGGTTAAAAACATTGATTTTCTAGAAAACAAATAACATTTTCTTGATTAAGGAAATTGTTTTGTTTTATTTGCGACATGTCTTATAGTATTATGTGGATATATACCAGGGTGTTAATCTTATAAAAGAAAACCTAGGTGGTGGTTCTAATGCGACGACCGCTTTATGTGAAAAAGATGGAAAAATCTTCTATCGTAAATCCGCTTTAGGCGTTGATGCTAAGAAATTGTATGAACAGGCTATTTGGCTTAAAGAACACACTGGTAATTTGAGATTAACAAAAATCAATCACATCATTTACAAACAGAAAACTCAAAAACAAGAAAGTTTTTGTATGTATGATATGCCATATATTAATAATACAATGACTTGTTTTGACTATGTACACACAAACAGCTTGAGAAAAAGTTGGCAACTTGTAAAACGAGTTTTGACAGATATCGATAGTTATTTACACCAACAAAAACGTGTTGTAGTTCTTGAGAATGTAATTGAAAATTATATTAATAAAAAAGTGATTTCTAATCTTGAGTTTATTAAACAAGCTTCAATGATTCAATCAATTTTTCAATTTGAGCAGATTTATATCAATGGACGACCTTATCGGAATTTAAGTTATTACGAAAAATTTTTAAGTATTGATTTTCTTAAGCAAATTTTCAAGAATGACAGGTACTCTGATATTCATGGTGATTTTACGATTGAAAATATTATTTGTGTTAGAGGATCAAAACAGGATGATTATTATTTAATTGATCCAAATACGGGAAATATCCATAATTCACCATATCTTGATTATGCTAAATTACTTCAATCATTGCACGGAGGATATGAGTTTTTAGTTAGAACTCAGACAATTGAAATCTCGGAAAATAAAATAGTATTTCCTGTGGCTGTTTCAAAAATTTACTTACAATTACATAAAAAGGTGGAAAAGTGGTTATTAAAAAAATTCGGGAAAGAAGGATTGAGAAGTATTTATTTTCATGAAATTATTCATTGGTTAAGATTATTACCTTATAAAATAAAACACGACGGTTCGCGCGCATTGTTGTTCTACTGCGGCTTATTAATGGTATTAAATGATATTGTAAATAAGTATGGTAATTGAATTAATTAATATCACTCATGTTATTATTTTAAGTTTAACTTAAAAATCCGCTGATGATTTGTTTTTCGGCTTCTTCTTGGGTTAAACCAAGGGTCATTAATTTGATGATTTGGTCTTCGGAAATTTTGCCAATCGCGGCTTCGTGAACCAACATGGCGTTGACGTCTTGGGCGGAAATTTTGGGTGTTGAATTAATGATGGCCCGGTCTGAGATAATGCCATCGCATTCAACGTGGCCAAAACATTTGGCTTTACCAATGATGTTGGAGTTAAATTCTTGGAAACTGTCATTTTGTGCCACCGAACGTGAAGTTACTTCGACTTTAGAATTTTCGCCAACTAATTCAACATTGAAATTGGTCATAGCCTTTTGGGCATCTGTTGTCAGGATTTTTTCGTTAATGATTAAGGTTGCGTTGGCCTGCAAAACTGCGTTAGTTTTGCGGTCGGAGTAGGTGACACCACCTAGTTGAACGGTTTCCATTTCAAAATAACTTTGTTCATCCATGTGAACCTCGGTGGTGGGGTTTAAAATTTTACCGCTGTTGGTTTGTCCAAGACCAAGGTGTTTTTCAACGTAACGAACTTTGGCGTTTTTACCAATATGGAAAGTATGAATGCCATTATGAGTACTGCTTTGTTCGCTATCATTGTGAATACCGCAACCAGCAACAATCAATACGTCACAGTTTTCGCCAATGTAAAAATCGTTATAAACTAAATCATTTAAACCGCCCTGAGTGATAACGACAGGAATATGGACACTTTGGTTCTTCGTATTTGGTGCAATGATAATATCAATGCCATCACGGTCTTGCTTGGAAACAATTTGAATTTCTTTGCTGCAATTACGTGATAAAAGTTTACCATCTTTTCTGATGTTATAGGCTCCTTGTGGAATCGCATGTAAATCCGATGTTTGAACTAATAATTCTTTCGTGATTGCATCCATTATTTGATACCTCGCAATTTTTCACATTTTTTTGTCGTATCAATAAACTTAATAATTTCGTCAGGTGTTCCGATCTTATCAATCTTGGAACTATTTAAAAGAATCACCATATCCGCGATGGAAATGATTTTGTGTTGGTGACTGATAATTAAATTGGTGGCGTTTTGTTCTTGGAAGATATTCACTAAGTTATCAAAACTCCATAAGTCAATTCCAGCCTCTGGTTCATCAAAAATGTTTAATTGAGCTTGTCTTGCCAAAACCGTGGCGATTTCAATGCGCTTTAATTCGCCGCCCGAAAGTTTGTTATCAAGAGGGCGGTTGAGATAGTCTTTTGCACATAGACCGACTTTGGAGAGGTAAGTACAACATTCATTACAATCAAATTCATCATTAAGAATGATTCGCAATAAATCTTTAACTTTCAAACCTTTAAAAGTAACTGGTTGCTGAAAGCCAAACGCAATGCCTTTTTTCGCTCTTTCAGTAATTGATAAGTTGGTAATATCTTCGCTGTTGAATAATATTTTGCCACTGGTTGGTTGAATAATACCCATGATAATTTTAGCCAGCGTAGATTTACCACTTCCGTTTTGTCCAGTAATCACAATGTTTTTGTGGTCTTGTATCTGGAAGGAAATGTTTTTTAAAATTTGTTTTTCAACTCCGTTTTCACGGACGGAGTAATTAATATTTTGTAATTCTAGCATGATAATCGTTTTCATACTACAACGAATTGGTATGACTGTCAATAAAAAAGGCTTCTGTCTCGTTATAATAGTTAATTGACAAAAATTATTGCGGTTGATATGTTTGATTATTAAAAAGGAAAGAAGATAACATATGATTGGTTATGATTTCGATAAAACAATTTACCGCGGCAACTGTTTTGTTGATTTTTACTTTTATTGTTTACTACACCGTTTATATATTGCGCTCTTATTACCATATCAGTTAATTGTCGGTATTTTGTATGTTGTACGCGTGTTTGATCGTAAACTTTGCAAGCAATACTTTCATCATTATTTGTTCTTTGTTTTGGGAAAAGAAAAACTCATCACGAAGTTTTGGCAAATCCATATAAAAAAAATTAAACCATGGTACTTACAACAAAAGCGTGAAGATGATGTGATTGTCAGTGCGACACCGAAATTTTTCTTGCAACCAGCCTGCGATTTGTTGGGCTTGAAACATTTAATTGCGACCAATATGGATATGCAAACAGGGAAGATTCAAGGTTGTAATTGCTATAAACACGATAAGGTTAAAATGTTCCAAGATGAGTTTGGCAAAGACACTAGATTAGAGGCTTTTTATTCAGATTCAAAAAGTGATATTCCCATGATGCAGTTTGCCGGTAAAGGTTACTTTGTTGATGGCAATGATATCAAAGAGTATTGCGAAATTAATTAACAAATGGACTAGAGTTGAATCAAGACATTAATATTCTTCGTAACTTTGTGCAATGACAGTATAACCGGCTGCCTTTAAAGTTTGGATTTGGGTGTTGAATTTAGCCTCGGTTAATTGTTGTCCGTCAATTTGGTCGCCTGCAGAATAAATGTTGACATCAAAAAATAAATAAGTTTTTTCTTTTTCGTTAACACATAAAAATTCTAATTCGTCATCGTGTTTCTTTTCGTGGATGATTTGGTAATAAACAACTAAATTGTTTAAGTTTTGGTAAATCAAGTCGTAATATTGAAATCTACCAAGGCAGTTTTTTAAATAGGCTTGGGCGGTTTTACAAAATTCAGGGACTTCATAATTAATATCTTTGAAATCATCTTCATTAAAAAATGAAAGTATATCCAATGTATTTGAAATTTCGTATTGAACATATTCTTCCAAGGTGTATTTGTCGTTGTCTTTTTCGTAATCGTTACCAGAAGAAATTATCCAGTTGTAAGCGTTCATCCAATCGGCCAAATATTTGTCAGAAATTTCGCCATTTAAATATTTGTTAATCGCCTTGGTGATAGTGGCCAATGAATAATATTTTTGAAACAAATGGTCTGCGTCTACCTTGGTCGTACTAAGGTCGACAGACAACGCCGTTAACTCTTGGTCCGTACAGGTTACATCACAAACTTTTTGGTATAGTTTTTTATCGTACATGATTAACTCCTTTCATACCAGATTAAAAATCTGACCCAATCATAGTTATTGTATCACACTCTGTGCAATTTTTCATCATGAAAAGTAATTCCATCCGTTGCAGCTTTCATGGCTTCATTATAAGTGATTCCACTAAAAACTCAATTAATATTATAAGGTATGATGCGATAAAAGTTAGACAAAGCGGCGGGGCTATGTTACAATGCCATACCTACGGGGGTATAGCTCATTTGGTAGAGCGCTTGCATGGCATGCAAGAGGTGTGGGGTTCGAGTCCCCATATCTCCACCAGTTAAATTATCAATTGAATGATTTTAAATTAATTCACGGTCGGTTTCAATTTGGCGATTGGCAAGAATTAGTTTGGATAACTTTTTTCCATTCGCATAAGCGTGTTGATAAAATTCCATCTGGGACATTTGGTTGTAACGTTCGTCTTTGCATGAGGACTCTAACATCGTTGGTCCGTTATAGGAACTATGGGCAATTTGTTTAGTAATTTTTTCAAAATTAATTTTCCCGTCTAGAGGTACTAAATGTAAATCGCCACTCCAACCGACTTTTTGTGGGAAGCTTAAATCATTATCGTGTAAGTGTATTGCTTGCAAAATGTTTGCGTACTTGCCAATTAAGTCAACTTCCGGGATGAATAAATTGTGGTGACCGCTGTCGTAGCAAAATTTAAGATTTGCAGATTGGATGTTGTCTAATAAAAAGCACAAGTGTGGCAGGTGGGCGGGGTCAACGTTTTCGATGGCAAGTAAGATGTTGTGTCTTTCGGCTTGCGCAACGACGTTTTGCCAATTGCGTAGTCCTTGTTGCGTAATTGGTTGAATCGAGGTTGTAAAATCGTAATTATTTTGTCCCGGGTGAATGATGGCGGTCTTAACTCCGTTGCGCGCTAAGATTGCGAACTCGTTTGTAATTCGGTTGATAATAGGAGTTGCTATCTTGGCGTTTTGCCAAAGTTCATTAACGTTTCTGCTGTCAAGGTGAACTGATGTGACCGTTAATCCCATTTTTTGAGCCATGACGATGTCATGTTCCAAGTCTTGATAGTGGTCAATCATTACATTAGAAAATCCGGCCACTTTAATGTCATGCAAAACATCCTCCAGTTTGTTTGTCGGTGCAGATTTAGTGGTAATTCCGATTTCATTAATTAAGTCAATCATTTCGTTCAAGTATAACAATCATGAGTTATTAAAGTCAATCCAGCGAGTTTTTTTGTGCGTTATGAAGTATTATAATTTCACTATGTGAAAACAAAAAAATAATCTATACTAAAAAAGGAAATATAAGCATGAAAATTGCATTTGTCGGAAGTCATATATTGTCACCAATCCCGTGTTTAAATGGGGGCGCGGTAGAATTTTTGGTTACGATTTTTTTAGAAAATTATGAAGAAGATAATACGTGCGAACATGAAATTTTCGTGATTCAAAAAAAAAGTAAAACAACCGATGATTATTTGTTGAATAAAAAGTTAAGTAAAACTGCATTTATTAATGTAGATTACAATAAAAGGAAAAATATTTTCCCTAGAATTGTTAATAAGCTTTTCCGTGTTATACGTAAAAAACAATGTGAATTTTTTATTTCAAACAATTATTATAATAATGTTTTCAAAGAAGTTAAAAAAATCAATCCGGATTTAATTGTTTTTGAAAATTATAAAGATCCTTTATTGAAGGAATATATTAGATATTTCGGCAAAAACAAAATTTTCATCCATGTTCATAATGATTTTACAGGAAAAATAGTATTTAATTTTAAAGAGGAGTTTGTTGGTTTAATCGCAGTTAGTAATTTTATTAAAGAATCATTTTTGTATAACAATGGTGGGAAAAGAATAGTTAACTATGTTTTACCAAATTGTGCTAATGAGCAAACTCTTTTTCAGCGAGTCCCAGATGGTGAACGTTTGGCTTTGAGAAAAAAAATTGGTTTTGAACAGGAAGATTTTGTTGTGGTGTATTGTGGTAGGCTTGTGCAAGAAAAAGGTGTTTTGCAATTAATTCAGGCGATTTTAGCTACACCAAAGAATATAAAATTGTTGATTGTTGGTGATAGTGAAAATATTAAAAATAATTATATTAAAAAAATTAATCGGGTAGCAAATACTAATCCTAAGCGAATAAAATTTACTGGTTATATTAAAAATGAGGAATTGTACAAATATTATCAATGTGCTGATTTGCAAGTAGTGCCAACATTGATTGAAGAGGCTGCTGGAATTGTTGCGATAGAAGGTCAAATGAGTGGCTTACCATTGATTATCACTAAGTCAGGTGGTATGGTTGAATACGTTACGCCAGATACACCAATTATAGAGCGTAACAATAATTTAGTTGAAAATTTGTCAAAACAAATCTATAAACTATCAGCAGATAAAGCAAAGTTAAAAAGTATGAGTGAAAATGCCAGACAAAATGCCTTGAAATATACACAAAAGATATATTATGAAAACTTTATGCAAATTGTTGAAAGTATCAAAAGAAACACGGATAATGCGTTGCCGAGTGTTTTAAAAAAGTCTGGTTCTAAATTTAACATAGGAAATGCAAATGGATAAGAAAAGATCGATATTAAATGTAACTATTTCTATCATAACCAAGGTATTGCTTTTGGTCTTTTCTTTCTTGTTGAAAGTTTGTTTGGTACGTTATGTTGGCAATGAAGCTAATGGTATTTATTCATTGTATACAAGTATTTTCAGTTTTATGGCTTTGGCTGAATTAGGAATTGGTACTGCAATTTCTTTTACCATGTATAAACCGATTGTTAATAATGAGAATGAAAAAGTTTCTGCATTGTATCATCTGTTAAGAAAAGTTTATTTCGTAATTGGCATTGCAATCTTTTTGTTAGGATTACTAATGACACCGTTGTTACCAGTGTTGGCGAAAGGCCACAGTCATTCATTTAATTTGTATTTAACTTTCGGTATGATGCTGATTTCGGTTGTACTTGAATATTTGTTTACATGTAAAACAACCTTAATTAATGCTTATAAAAATAATTATATAACAACAATTATTAGTTCGGTTGCAATTTTTATTCGTCGCACAATTCAACTTTTTGTGTTGATTTGTTTACGTTCATTTGAATGGTATATTGCGGCAAAAATACTTGGTGTTTTAATTCAATGGCTATTAACTGAAATTTATGCCGATAAACATTACCGCGAAATTATCACGACTAAAGTTAAAGTGGATAGTGCGACTAAGGCAAGTGTAATCAAAAACACACGTGCAATTTTTATGCACAAGGTTGGCGGTGTTCTTGTTAATGCCACGGATAATATTATTATTTCATCAATTATCGGCGTTGCAATTTTGGGTATGTATTCTAATTACTTATTGATTATGACCTCGATGACCTCAATTTTAACTATGTTTTTTACGCCATTAACTTCAGTGGTTGGTCATCTCTGTGCTGGAGATAATGTACAAGAATCAAAAAAATATTTTAAATTTATGTATTATCTTAATTTTACCATTGGAATAATTTTTTATTTGGGTTATTACGCCGTTGCAAAGAATGTGGTTAGTGTTTTTTTTGGTGAACAATATACGATGGATAAGTGGATTCCTTTGATTATTACCATTAATTATTTTATTCAATTTATGCGTCAAAGTGTTTTGCTATTTCGGGATGCAACAGGGGCTTTCTATTACGATCGTTGGAAACCAGTTCTAGCTGGAATTGCGAATGTGATATTATCAATTGTACTAGTTTATATTTGTGGGGTAGTTGGTGTCATTTTAGCAACCATCATCATCAACTTGATAGTTAGTGATATTGTCGAACCATACGTTCTCTATAAGCACGGGTTTAAAGGAGAGAGTCCTAAAAAGTATTACGTCTTAAGTTATTTTCTGATTGTGGTTTTTATGGTTTGTTTATTCGTTTTGGATTTATTGATGCAGAATAATGCTAATCAAGTGATTGAGTTGGTTATTAATGGTTTTATTGCCGTCGGCGTTGCCCTGGTTCCAATTACCGCACTTTTGTTTAATCGAACTTATCGTAGCAATTTAATTAAACTTTTCAGTAAAACAAAAACCTTGTTTAAAAAGAAGAAAACAGTTACTCTAAATATAGAAAACAAGGAGTAACCATGGAAAAGGAAAAAGTTTCAATCATTACAGCGGTTTATAAGGTAGAAGAATTTTTAAAAAGATGTGTCGACAGTATTTTAAAACAAACTTACCAAAATCTTGAATTGTTATTAATCGACGATGGCAGTCCTGATAATTGCCCTAAAATGTGTGATGAACTTGCGAAAAAAGATGCACGCATTAAGGTTATTCATAAAGAAAACGGTGGTGTTTCCAGTGCGTGGAATGCGGGTTTAGATAATGCAACTGGTGATTATATTGCTTTTGTTGACAGTGATGACTGGGTAGAACCAGATTATATTTCTATATTATATGAAACTTTACAAAAGTACCACAGTGATATTGCAATTTGTTGTAATGATGTATTTTGTAACAATGAATTTAGGAAAGACGAAACTACTACGGCTCGCGAGGAAAAATTTTATCCAGCGAAGGAATGCATAAAAGCCTTCTTGGCAAAGGATAGATGGCGCCACACGACATGGGGTAAATTATATAAGAAAGCAATTTTTGCCACCATGCGCTATCCCGAAGATATTAAATGTGTCGAAGATTCATATATGATTTGTGATTTATGTCGACAGGTTAAAAATGGAATTGCAACCACAGACAAAATTTTATACCACTATGTAATTCAGGGGAATAGCGTGTCGCGCACAATTAGTGCCAAACGTTTTGATTGGATTCGGGCTAAACGTCACATTCTGGACCAACTAAATCCTAAAGATGAAGTTTATATTTATGCGGTAGAAGATATATTTATCGCCTATAAGTCAACCTATCATTTGTTCAAGAGAGGTAAGCGTAAAGATTTGATTAAACAGTTAAATGCATGGTTGAAAGAAGATTACAAGAAGTATATAAAGTACACCAAAGGTGCGGCACGATTGAAAAATTTTGTGTTCCGTTATTTTCGCCCGGTCTTTAATTTTTTATACATGCTGAAACATAAATGAAATCATGCGTAAAATTTTCGATTTACTTTTCGACTTGTTTTCCCGCGATAAAACTGGTAAACTGTTAATTGGGTAATCAAAATTGCAAATATTACGGAGGTAGCAGTTTATGTCAAAAAAATCAATTATCGCCATTTTAAGTGCGGTCGTGTTAATGGTGGTGGCGTCCATCGCTATGGTGTTTGCCGTGGGACCTATGGCCAGCGCGGACAGCGAAGAAATTCTGGTTGTGACGCCCGAATATTTAAATATCACTAGTAATGGTGTTTTGGGAAAAGAAACAAACTTCTATTCCACTGGTGATGCATTTACCGCTGAAGGAAAAAGATTGTTTTTAGGAAAAAAGTATCGTGTAGAAATTCCAGACACTGTTACCAGTATTTGTGAGACTGCATTTAGTGATTATTATGGTTTAACCAGTATCACGATTCCTGAAAGTGTCACCAGTATTAGTAATCGTGCATTCTACGGATGTAGTGGTTTAACTAGTATTACAATTCCCGAAAGTGTCACCAGTATCAGTGATTATGCATTCTTTGGTTGTACTGGTTTAACGAGTATCACAATTCCCGAAAGTGTCACTAGTATTGGTGGATATGCATTCTATGATTGTAGTGGCTTAACCAGTATTACAATTCCAAAAAATGTAACTAGTGTTAGCAATGCTGCATTTTGGGGTTGTACTAATTTAACCAATGTAGCAATTCCTGAAAGTGTTACTGATATTGAATCATATGCGTTCTATCAATGTAGTAGTTTAGTAAGTATCAACATTCCTGAAGGTGTTACCTATATTGGCGATGGTACATTTTCTGGATGTAGTAGTTTAACGAGTGTTGCGCTTCCTGAAAGTCTTACTGACATTTATCGTGATGCATTCTGGGGTTGTACTAATTTAACTAATATTCTAATTCCCGAAAATGTTAACTATATTGGTCAAGAAGCATTCAGAGAATGTAGTAGTTTAACCAGTATTACGATTCCTGAGGGTGTTACAACTATTTACTATAAGACATTCCGTAGTTGTACCAGTTTAAAGGAAGTTACACTTCCGGAAAGTTTAACCTATATAGATGAATGTGCCTTCCAAGGATGTAGTAGTTTGCCCAGTATTACGATTCCCCAAAATGTTACAGGGTTTGGTTCAAATGTACTTGGCGGCTGTGGCAGTTTAACCGAAATTGTGGTCCGTAATGAAGATTTAATGGAAGATGAATATCTGCAATTATTTGCAGGTTTATTACGTTACGGTGCGGATCAAAACACAGTAACCTTTAATACCATGGGCGGAACAGAAGTTCCCGACCAAGTCATTAATTTCGGCGAACTAATTGAAGTACCGAATACCGAAAAAGAAGGTTATCATGTAACAGGATGGTATCTAGACGAAGAATACACCAAACCATTTACCTTAGATACTCCCGTTAAATATGATATTAACCTCTATGCAAAATGGAAAGAAGGATTATCTGAACCGGAAACCCCAGTGGAAGAAAACCCCGCAGTGAACAACCAAAACAATAATACTTTGATTTGGGGTATCGCGGGAACCGCCGCGGGCATCTTAATTATTGGTGGCATTGTGTTCGGTATTGTAATTAGCAAACGCCGCCGCAAATAATTGATTTACCTTTAAGAAAACCGCTCTTGAAATGGGGCGGTTTTTGCTTTTTCCGACAAATTGTGGCAAAAGTATT
>CAMOZC010000028.1 GCA_946630785.1 uncultured Clostridia bacterium
GAACCGACTGGTGAATTGTGCCCTAAATGTAAAAGTCCTTTGGTAAAAGTCAAAGATGTAGTAAAATGTAGTAATCGTAATTGTAATTAGGAGGTTATAAAAAATGGAATTACATGGAACAACTATTATTGCGGTTAAACGTGACAATAAAACTGTTGTGGCTGGTGACGGTCAGGTAACCGCTGGTGAATCAGTTATTTTAAAAGGAAACGCTGTTAAAGTTCGTCGTTTGTTTAATGACAAAGTTGTGGCCGGTTTTGCTGGCTCAGTTGCCGATGCTTTTACATTGTGCAATAAGTTTGAAGAAATGTTGCAAAAACATTCAGGTAATTTGTTACGTTCGGCAGTTGAATTAGCACAAACCTGGCGTACCGACCGTGCCCTTGGTAAACTAGAAGCGATGATGATTGTTGCTGATAAAGAACGTGTTTTGCTGTTAAGTGGTGATGGTAACGTGATTGAACCTGATGGCGGTTGCGTTGCTGTTGGTAGCGGTGGAAATTATGCTTTGGCAGCCGCAAAAGCATTGTTGAAAAACACTAATATGTCTGCAAAAGAAATCGCCAAAGAAGCCATGAACGTTGCCAGTGATATTTGTATTTTCACTAATAAAAATTTAACCATTGAAGAATTGTAGGAGAATATTGTGTCAGACACTGTTGGATATATTTATATTTTAACCAATCCGTCATTCCCAGAATATGTTAAGATTGGTTATGCTGATGACATAAAAAAGAGATTGAAACAATTAAATAACAGTGAGTGTACGCCGTTTGCATTTAGATTGTATGCGTATTATGAGGTTAATCATAGGTTAACTGATATGAAATTGCATAATATTATTGATAAATTAAATCCTGAACTGAGAAGTATTGATAATGTTGACGGGAAGAAAAGAGTAAGGGAATTTTATGCAATAACTAAAGAAGATGCTTATGCAATTTTTGATGCCATAGCACAAATCAATGGTTTAGAATCAAATTTGCATTTAGTTGAACAATCTGAAAAAGAAAAGCGAGAAGAAAGAGAAGCCGAAGAAATTAGTAATGATAATTTAGATTACTCCGAAGATTACCATCTTGAAAATATCCCACACCAAATCAAAGAACTATATTATTTATTAAAGAAAACAGTGCTATCTGAAATGGATTTGGAAATTATATTCCATAAAACTTATATAGCATTTAAATATAAAGGAAAAAACATTTTTGATGCAAAAATTTTAAAGTCTAAACTTTGGTTATGGATTAATATGCCCAAAGGAACATTAAAGGATGAAAAAGAATTTACTCGAGATGTGTCTGATATTGGGCATCAAGGAAATGGCGATTATGATTTAACAATTTCAAATGAAAAAGAAATCGAATATGTATTAGAACTTATCAAACAGTCATTTAATTATAATAACTAATTATAATTGTCAGCATTACGACACCTTTTTTAGTTGGCGACGGCGAGTGGCATCAATGCGTTTCAATGAACGCGCAATCTTTTTGTATTCACGTAATAATGCTGATTCAATTTGAGCAATGGTTAATTTTTGTTTAATTGAATTAATAAAGCAAATGTATAACGCTTCCCAGAAGGTTGGAACACCCATTTCTTCCAGTGCCGAGTATCTTTCAGCAAAACAATCTTGAATGTCGGTATCTTTTAAGTAATCAATAATGTTTGCGTCATTATAAGCAAATGGAATTTCGAATGGCAAGTGTGTGAATACATCTTTGAAATTGTCGTTATTCAAAATGTAGTTGTTATAAACCAAAATTATCACGTTATCCCAATCTTCACGGTTAGACAAATTCAAGATAAAATCTTTTTTGTATTTTTTGCGATAAAGTGGATGCAAAGTTTCACTAATCCGCGCTAAAGAAGTTCCATGTTCAATTTCAGTAATAAAATCGTTGTACAAAACCTGGTGAGTAATGAATCGTTCCGCATCAATTAAATATGTGCAGAATTTGTACAGGCGACCTTTGGTTGCAGAAATCGTGTACTCTGGTAAGTTGGTAACCTTGTTAATAGCATATTTATTATAGGGCGCAATTCCATTTTTATCCTTGTACATGGTACGGTCCATTAAGAAACAAGCCGCAGTTTCAATAAAGTAACGACGCAAATAACGTTCCAAATTTTGCTGTGACAACAGGGTTTTCTTTTCTTGGGCTCTTTGTTTGCGTAGTTCGGCGTTTTTTGCATTTACGCGAATAACAGTAGCGTTGGTTAAATCAACTGGTGTTAATTTTTTAGATTCAGTTATTGATTGAAGTGGCGCGGTGTTTTGTGGCATTACTACTTCGTATGGTTGGTTGAAGTTAGGGTCATCTAATGTTGGGGCAATGTACTTCGCTTCTGGGTCAAAGCCGTTATCGACAGATTGGGATGTTGTTGGTGTCGCATCAATTATTGATTCGTTTTCGTTTGATTCTTTGATTATCTCTGGATTCGTTGTCAAGTCATCGAAGTCATCAATATCAATTGTGTAGGCTCGGGGTTGTTCCGACCCTTTTGGTGAAATCACTTCGGATTTTTGATTGTCGGGTGTGGTAGTGGTTTGGGAAGTAATATTTTGTTCGGTAATTTCAACAGGAATTTCGGTAGTGAATGTATTGGAAGCCGTGGTAACCGCTTCACGCTGATGAAGTAATTCATTGTTTGTTGTATTTTCAATTTCGTCGGTATAGTCGGGAATGTAATTATCAAAATTGTTAGTGCTGGGGGTGGCTTCGGGGAGTGTGATTTCAGGAAGTTCAATCATTGCACGGTTACGTTCGTTTTCAGTTACCTCACGTAAACGTTGGTCAATTTCTTGTTGATTAGCATAACCACTGTAAAATGGTTCTAAATCATCTTCGTCGGTAAGTTTATCTTGTAATAAAATGTCGTTTTTGTCGACAATGATTGATGTGATGTTTGAAGTGCTGGCTTTATTTTCGGTTGGGGCAAGACTTAATTCAGGTTCGTCACGACGAAAAAAGACTTGATAAATTAAAAAACCGATTGTGGGGATGGATAGCACAATTCCAATGAAGAAAAAAATCGGGTTGCCCGTGGGAATACCAACTATAGACAATACAACTCCAGCAATACAAAGTAGAATTGCGATCCAAACTAAATTACGTTTGAAAAAATCGTTCATTTTTCCCCCAATTATTATTTAATCATATTAATCATATAATAATTGCGGAAATTTGTAAAATGTAATATAATATTGTCATTAATGTTTAGTAAGGAGGATTTGATTCCATGGATATTTTTCCAAAAGAAATTGTTGAACAACTTGATCGTTATGTCATTGGTCAAAAACAAGCTAAACGCGTTGTAGCGATTGCTTTGCGTAACCGTTATCGTCGTTCTCAATTACCAAAAGCAATTGCTGATGAGATTACACCAAAGAATATCATCATGAAAGGTCCAACTGGTGTGGGTAAAACTGAAATCGCACGCCGTTTGTCAAAATTGGTTGGCGCACCTTTTATAAAAGTTGAAGCAACCAAGTATACTGAAGTTGGTTATGTCGGTCGTGATGTTGAAAGTATGATTCGCGATTTAGTTGAAGTTTCTATCCGTATGGTACGTGATAAGAAATTTTCTGAAGTTAGAAAAAAAGCTGAAGAAATTGTTGAAAAGAAAATTGTTAATGCAATTGTTGCTGAAAAGAAAAAGAAAGTTAACGACATTGCCGAAAATTTATTATACGAACAATCTTTGAACGAATATCGTGAAGGTAAATTGGATAATTTCATGATTGAGTTTGATGTCGTTCGTGAAATGAAACCAATGGTTGATATTCCAGTTGGTATGGGTGTTGGTATTGAAATCGGTTCAATTTTTGATAAAGTTGCTCCAGGTATTTTCCCAAAACAAACCAAAAAGAAATCAATGACTGTTAGTGCAGCTCGTGAAATGTTTATTGAAGAAGAGTGTAGTAAGTTAATTGATACAGATACAATCAATGCTGAAGGTATTGCCTTAGCCGAACAAAGTGGTATCATCTTTATTGATGAAATTGATAAGATTGGTGCTACTGGAGGCGGAAATGGCCCAGAAGTTAGTCGTGAAGGTGTTCAGCGTGATATTTTACCAATTGTTGAAGGTTGTACCGTACAAACCAAATATGGCATGATTAAGACGGATTACATTTTGTTTATTGCCGCTGGTGCTTTCCATGTTAGCAAAATTGATGATTTGATTCCAGAATTACAAGGACGTTTCCCGATTCGTGTTGAATTGGATTCTTTGACCAAAGATGATTTCTTTAAAATTTTAACTCAACCAGATAATGCGATTACCAAACAATATCAAGAATTGTTAGCAGTTGATAATGTTGAATTGAAATTTGAAAAAGATGCTTTAATGTTGATTGCCGAATTGGCAGAGAACGAAAATGAAACCAATGAAAATTTGGGCGCACGTCGTTTACATTCAATCATGGAACAATTACTAGAAGACGTCTTGTTTAATGCCGGTAGCAAGAAATCTAAAGAAAAAGAAGTTATCGTAATTGACAAAGCTTTTGTTGAAAAGAATATGAAACAACTTATCAAGAAATTTGATTTGCATAAATATGTTTTATAACTTTTCCAACATGGATTGATGTAAAATTTGTATATCCTTGGTTAAGGTTTGCGGATTACTTTTAAAGAATTGCATGGTAACAGGTTTGCCATGCTTTTTCTTTATGAGCATAATGCGATTGTCTTGATGTGTAATGCAAAAGAAGTTGTGTTGACAATTACGACAGCGTAGGCTGTGTACTTCAGTGAATTTTTGATTTGGACTAAAAGTATTATCAACGCGTAATGGTACGTGATAACTTTCCAATAATTTGGCAACATTTTCATGGATGACACCTGCGCCGTTGTGAGTTAAAACATCAAGTGAATCAAAATCTAAACATGGAATGGTTTGGGTATTGTTTACGAAACGCGGGTCAGCCGTTTGAATTCCGTTAGTGTCGGTATAGTTCTTATAGAGTGTTGCGTGCATGAGAACGGCCAAAATGGCTCCGGTATAGTCGCTGCCACCACGGGTAAATAATGCAACCTTACCATTGTGCTGTCCATAAAAACCACCAATCACGAATGGAATTTGATTCTTCAGCCGGTGATGTTTAATTTGTTGTTTTGTTGCAGCTAAATTAATTGTGGCGTCTGGGTTGATAACAAGAATATTTTGGGCATCTACAAAATTATAATTAAGGTACAAAGCAAATAATTGAGCGGATAAATATTCACCGCGTGAAACAATAAAATTGTAATCATTTGGATTGTCAAGAATTGCTTGTTTAGTTTTTGTCAAGATTGCAATGAATTTATGACACTGTTTTTGTGGTAATAATTCCTGCGCTAAATTTTTAAAACGTTCGACTATAGCATCAAGTATCGGTACGCCTTTTGTATACCGAATTAAATCATCGGTAATCTTAGTTGAGTATATACCGAATTTACCTGGCGCCGAAACAACGATTACCTGCGCAGTTGGATTGCTGGTTACGATGTCGGCACACAATTTAATATTGGTTGGGGTTGCCATTGAGGAACCCCCAAATTTGACTATTTCCACAATTATATCATATTCATAAATATGGAATATGTTTTTAGGTATAACAAAAGTAGTACCGATGCACGCGTGACAGAATTGAAACAAATATTTATTAGTAAGGGATACGAGGCGATTGATTTTGCGACAAAAAGTGAACAAAAGGGAATTTACTTTCTTGAACCGCGCCTGAGTTTACCGCAAGATTTTTGGAACTCGGTTGTGAAAGGCAGCTTAATTTTTGGTTATCAAACTAAGATAGATAATCTACCAAAAGAGGTTACATATGTCAGTTTAAATACAGATGAGCAGTTTATTGCTGAAAACAACCAATTAACAGCTAAAGCCATGCGTCAGATTATTGATCAAAATTATCGCAATCAGCCGACAAAAATTTTATTCTGTGGTGCGGGAAAGTTGACAGCAGCTTTAGAAAATGTGTTTCACGATTGGACAATAGCAATTTTAAATTTTAATTGGCATAAACAAGATGAATTGAAAGTTAAATACGGTAACCGCGTTTGTTTTGAAACGGCACCTTTCCATGAGTTTCCAATTGTAATTAATACAATTCCATCTCCAGTGATTAAACCGGTTAATTGGAAGAAATTTCGTAAGCATCAAAAAATTTATGATTTAGCATCCGCACCGTTTGGGTTCGATTGGAATGGTGTCAAGCAGGAAAATTTTAATTACCAAATTCTGTCTGGCTTACCAGGAAAGTTTTATCCAAAAGATGCCGCCAAAGTAGCGTTTGATTGTATTGACCGTTATTTAGCAGCACATGCTAAACCGTTGATTGCTTTGTGTATTACTGGCAGTGCGTGTAGTTTTGTTAAACTGATTTCCGTGTTGGAAAATTTAGCAAAACATTATGACATTTATCCAGTAATTTCGCCAAACGCCAATGTACCGAATCGTTTTATCGATAATTTATTTTTCCAAAGTGAAATTCACCGTATTACGGGGCATGATATCATTACGACCATCTCTGGTGCCGAACGTTTATCAAGTAATCCAAAGTTACGTGGCAGTGTGGTTTTTCCTGCAACTGGTAATACGCTGGCCAAATTGGCTAATGGTATTACAGATACTTGCGTTTTAATGGCGGTAAAAGCATTGCTGCGTAATAATAAGCCGTGCATCATTGGTTTTGCGACCAATGACGCTTTATCGGGCAGTGCAAAAAATATTGGTGAACTTTTGAATCGCCGTAATTATTACTTTGTACCATTCCGACAAGATAATCCTGTAGCTAAACCATACTCGTGTATATGTGATTTTAATCAGGTATTACCAACGATTGATGCAGCCTTAAACGGTAAGCAGTTGCAGCCGTTGTTGTTAGGCGTAGTTTAAAATTTTGTTGATTTCTCGTTGTAATACTGATAGTGATTTACTGCCAACAATCTTGGCCAATTGTTGTCCGTTGTGTAATAGCACTAAAGTAGGCAATGAAGTGATATGATAGTAATTAACTAAATCACGATGTATGTCGGTGTTAACACGATAAAAACGAATATCAGGAAATAGGACTTCTAATTCTTTTAAAATCGGTTGCATCATTTGACAATTAAAGCAATTATCTTCATAAAACTCGATGATGACTTTTCCGTTGAAGTTAAAATTTTCCATGATTCATTTTACGGATAAAAGATAGTTTCTGCCACTTTACAAGTTTTGAAAAAGTTGCTATTCTATCTTAGGTTTCCGTAGCTCAGTTGGATAGAGCATCGCCCTTCTAAGGCGAGGGTCCCGTGTTCGAGCCACGGCGGAAACACCAAGCAATATTAAACCACCTAAAAAGGTGGTTTTTTGAATTTGTGATTGACATGAACGTTGTTTGTATATAATATAATAATGGAACAGTTGAATAAGTGTTCAAATAATCAACAAAAGGGAAAGGTATAATGGATAAAATAGAAAACATACGTCAACAATTACCCGATGAACAGGATATTTACAACCTAGCGGAATTTTTCAAAATGTTTGGTAATCCAACACGTGCGAAAATCTTGTATAGTTTGCATTTAAATGACATGTACGTAGGGGAGATTGCTGATGTGTTGAAAATGAGTATTTCTGCCGTATCGCATCAGTTGTGGATTTTAAGGGCGGCAAAATTAGTTAAATGTGTTAAAGAAGGAAAAGAGGTTAAATATTCGTTAGATGATGAACACGTTAACCAAATTATGGATTGTGGCTTAACACATGTAAAGGAACAATAAAGGAGTTGGAGATGACAAAAGTATTTCGCTTAAAAGATTTAGATTGCGCTAATTGCGCGGCAAAAATGGAACATTGCTTAAGTAAGATTGATGCGATTAATCATGTTTCAGTAAATTTTATGACACAAAAAATGGTAATTGATGCTAATGAAAACGAATTTGAATCTGTCATGCAAGAAGTCGTGAAGGTCTGTAAGAAAATTGAACCGGACTGTAAAATTGTGATGTAGGAATTATGAAAAAGAAGTTAATCCGAATTTTAGTTGCGTTATCACTTTTTATTGTTATTTTCACAGTTGATAAAGTTATCAATTTAAACAACCTTTTTGCTGGTGACCTTGGGTTTATATTGCCATTATGTTTGTATTTGGCTGTTTATTTATTGGTTGGTTATGATGTTGTTTGGAAGGCGTTTCGTAACATTATTCACGGGCAAGTTTTAGATGAAAATTTTTTAATGGTGATTGCCACGTTCGGGGCTTTCGGCTTAGCAATTTTTCGTGGTGTGACTGGACAAAGTGTGGATGGATTTGACGAAGCTTGTGCCGTATTATTGTTTTATCAAATTGGTGAATGGTTGCAAAAATACGCTACTGGTAAATCACGTAATTCAATTGCTCATTTAATGGATTTATGTCCTGATTATGCAAACTTGATACAAGATAATAAAGTCATAAAAGTTGACCCTAGTGAAGTTACAATCGGGGCGCTGATTGTTGTTAACCCTGGTGAAAAAATTCCGCTTGATGGAGTCGTCATTGAAGGTAGTTCCGAGTTAGACACCAAGAGTTTAACAGGTGAGTCTTTACCACGCATGGTTAAAGTTGATGATGAAGTTTTAAGTGGTTGTGTCAATTTGACTTCACAAATCAAAGTTCGTGTAACAAAAGTTTTTTATGATTCAACCGCTTCCAAAATTTTAGATTTGGTCGAAAACGCCGCAATGAAAAAATCTAAATCAGAAAACTTCATTACTAAATTTGCTCGTTATTATACACCGATTGTGATTGTTAGTGCCGTGGTATTGGCTTTGAGTTTAGGTTTGATAACTGGCAACTGGGGAACATCGTTGTACCGCTCTTTAAACTTTTTGGTTGTTTCATGTCCATGTGCCTTGGTAATTTCGGTGCCTTTGTCGTTTTTTGTATCCCTTGGAGTGGCATCAAAAATGGGTATTTTAATTAAGGGTTCAAATTATATTGAAAAATTAGCAAAAACTAATGTTTTTTTATTTGATAAAACGGGAACGCTAACCAAGGGAAATTTTGCGATTACTGCGGTTGAGCCAAGCGGTAAGCGCGATGAAATTTTACATCTGGCGGCAATTGCCGAAAAGAGTTCCAGCCATCCCATTGCGCGCGCAATTATTAGTGCTTATGGTAGAAACATAGAAGAAGAATATTTGCTAACCAATGTGGCTGGAAAGGGCGTTGTCGCAACCAAAAACAAGGAAACTATATATTGCGGTAACGCTCAACTTTTGGAAAGTTACAATATTGAGTTTACGCCAATTGAATCGATAGGTACGATTGTATATGTCGCTTTAAATCAAACATATGTCGGTTGTATTGTGATTCAAGATGAAATAAAACCAGAGTCCAGTGAAACGTTAAAAGCGTTGTCAGCAATCCCTGCAAATACTGTCATGTTAACAGGGGATAATCAGAGCGTGTCAGCAAAAGTAGCCAATGATTTAGGCATGACAACTTATCACGCTAATTTATTGCCAGAAGATAAAGTTTCTGTAATTGAGAAATATTTATCAACATCAAAAAATTCTGGTAGCATTTGTTTTGTTGGAGACGGAATCAATGATGCGCCGGCGTTAACGCGTGCAGATATCGGTATTTCAATGGGAAAAATTGGCAGCGATGCAGCGTTAGAAGCCGCCGATATTGTTCTGGTTCAAGATCATTTGCACGGTATTGTTACTGCCAGAAAGTTAGCGAAACGTACTATGCACATTGTTCATGAAAACATTGTTTTCTCTATTCTCGTTAAGGTTGGTATTTTGACGTTATCAGCATTTGGATTTGCAAATATGTGGATGGCAATTTTTGGTGATGTTGGGGTGGCATTGCTGGCGATTTTAAATGCTTTCCGTGTTACGAAAAAACTTCATTAAAAAAACGTGCCGGTATTTCAGCACGTTTTTTTTTGTTAAAATTAACGGTCTTTTTCTGGTAATTCATCCATTGGACCAGAAGTTGGTTTTGTGGGATCAGTCGTTGGGTCTTCCTGAGGAATAGTAATCTCATCTTCACCATCTGTATGTGGGTCTGGTTGTTCAATTACTGGAGTAGGAATAGGTGCTGGTGTGGATTTTCCTTGATTCATATTAATGGTTTTACCAAATCCAACAAAGAAACCAATGTTCCAATTTCTACCATGATAGGTTGCTCCAAAGGCAGCACCAATATCTGCTAAAGCAGTTTGTACGTTGAACATTCCAGAAAACTTGGCATCGATAGACCATTTATTGGTTTTTTGGTTCGGTGTCCAAGAATAAATAACACTACCGCCAAATGGAGCACTAATTGCCATGGCATCAAATTGCATACCAGTTTTAAGTTCAGCAGCTACACGATGTGTATTGTTTTCGGTTGCAAATGTACGACCAATTTCGGCTGTAGCGAATAATTGTGTTGAATCAGGCGCAAAATCATTGTCATAGGATTTGTTCCAATCTAATTCGCCACCAACTTTCAAATCCCAATCTTTGTTTAATTGGATATCGGCACTTACGTTTGTTCCCAAAGTAAAATGTTTGTCTGTTGAAGTGGTAATGCCTTTTAGATCAACGTTAACATCTTTTTTAGCATGAACAGGTGTAATGTTATTAATGTCATGTCCGCAAGCTGCTAAAATATTGAAGGTATGGTTCATCGCATATGATGAAGCAAATTCAATAATTAAGCCACGGCGCATTGATTGCGTACCGAACATAGCCTCTGGTAATAAATCTGCAGTCTCAACAATTAAATTCTTTAAGCGTTGGTATTGTGCCGGAGTCAAATTTCCTTTAGCAACTAAATCTTTGATTGAATCAAAATTCTTTTTAATTTGTTTTGCAATTTTGGCACCATCTTTGTGGTTAACATTGTGTTCATATTTAGCATACTCAATAATGTAATTTTCTGATGCTGATAAAAGGTCTTTCATGGCTTCACGGATATCAAGTTTACCATCACTGTTAATTTTAATTTGGATTTTATCAGCAAACTCGTTTTTACCATCGTGTTCATCGATTGATTGAATTTCGGCTTTATCAGCACGGAAACGGATTAAAGTTTCCGTATCTAAAATCAGGTGTAAGAAATGTTGAATTCCGCTACGATAAACATAAACGTTAACCGAATCAGGTGTACCTTTACCTTGGTTCTTTGCAATTTCTGTAATTTTTTCGTCAGTTAAACCAGATTCTAAAACAGTGGACTCTTCCATGGCTTTATATAATTTAGCCAATTTTAATGTATTAGCATTTTGGTCAGCTAGGCGTCCAGCAACTTCATTTTTTACTTCGGCTTCTTGATCATAGTTATAAGTTTTAACATTGTTTAAATCACTATCAATGATAGCCTTCATTGTATTTTCAGATGCTTTTGCACTATATTTATCAGCAGCATCTAGATAGGTAACTGTCTTGTTACCAATTGAAAGTGCCTTATTAAAATCACTTTGACTCGGTGATTTTGCTTGCGCTGCAGCACAAGTTACCATACCAGCAAAGATTAATGCTGGAACTTTTTTACCGAAATTTGATAATGCTGTTTTTAATTTATTTCCCATGCTAGAATTTTATAAAATATAACCAAGATAGTCAATA
>CAMOZC010000029.1 GCA_946630785.1 uncultured Clostridia bacterium
TTTTTTCAAAATAAATTTGTTTTCTTTACCCTTGAATAAACGAACGATGTTTTTACGATGAGAATAAACAATCAAAGCAACACAAGCACAATACAAGCTAATTACTGGTGCCGTTAATGGTGCTTCAATACACAAAGACAAAATTGCCCAAGTAATAACGCCAAGAACAGTTGACAATGACATGATATGTGTAATCATCAACAACGGAATATAAATTGCAGATACGACTAACATTACTAATGGGTTCAAAACAAACGATAACCCCATCCAAGTGGCTAAACCTTTTCCCCCTTTAAAACGATACCAAACTGGGAAGATAGCGCCGAACACTGCCGAGAATCCCATAGCCAAAATTACGATATAGTGACTTTCGTGATAAAGCGTAAACGAACCAGTATAAAAACTAACGAATAAATAACCAATTGCTGAAACACTGGCACACTTAAAGCATTCTAAAAGTGTTACCAGCAAAAACCATTTAAAGCCCATTGCACGTCCCACGTTAGTTGCTCCCGCGTTACCTGAACCGACCTTAGACAAATCCACATGACAAATCTTGGTTACTGTTTTCGCAACATTAAAACCACCAATTAAGTAAGCAATTGGACATAAAAGGAATAACCACCAATACATTTTATTCTTTCTCCCGATTTCTTAATAATAACTTGACAGGCGTTCCGGCAAAATCAACTGACTTACGCAAAGTATTTTCTAGATAACGCAAATAGGTTCTACCAACTAAATTTTTATTGTTAACAAATAAAGCGAATGTCGGCGGAGCCACAGCTACTTGGGTGGCATACAAAAATTTCGGACGCGCCCCCGCCTTGAATGGTGGCGGAGTCATCGCAACGGCATCAAGAATGATGTCATTCAATTGACCAGTTGTAATGCGTCTTTCGGTATTGGCAAGCACTTTTTCCACTGTTGTCATAACTTCACCAATTCGTTGTCCCGTTAAAGCTGAGATATAAATAGTTTGGAAGTATGGCATAAATGCCAAATCAACTGCTAACTTTTTATCAAACTCTAATTGAGTATAACTATCTTTAACGACCAAATCCCATTTGTTAATGGCAATCACAGACGGCTTTCCGGCTTCGTGAATATAACCAGCCAAACGCACATCTTGCTCAGTTAATCCCTGCGTAGCATCAACAACCAACAAAACGACATCACTATTTTTAATGCTGTGAATTGCACGTAGTACACTGTAGTATTCAACTGTTTCCACTTCCACACTACGCTTGCGACGAATTCCCGCCGTATCTGTTAAAATGTATGGCTTGCTACAATAATTAAAAGGACTATCAATGGCATCACGTGTTGTACCAGCAATATCACTTACCATGACACGCTTTTCACCCAATAAAGCATTAACCAAAGAACTCTTACCCGCATTGGGTTTACCAATTATCGCAATCCTTTTAACGTTTTCTGGAGGTTGTTGGCGCAATAAATTCTTAGCACGTAATTTTTGCACTACCGAATCCAATAAATCACCTAAACCAATTTTTTGTGAACACGAAACTGGCAGCGGATCACCGACACCTAATTTATAGAACTCTGCCAAAGTATTATCGCGTAAAGTTTTGTTATCCAATTTGTTAACGCACAAAACCAACGGTTTATTAAAAGTACGTAACAATTTAACTACTTTCATATCATCAGCGGTTACACCAACCATACCATCAACTACCAAAATTACGACATCGGCAATGCTAACCGCAATTTCAACTTGTTCTTTAATGTGAGCATTAAAAACACCATCTTCAAACGAAACCCCACCTGTATCAACCAATGAGAAGTTATTTCCACTCCATTCGCAATCCGCATAAATCCGGTCACGTGTTACACCTGGTTGATCGTCAACAATACTTTGACCATTTGATGAAATGGTATTAAACAATGTTGATTTACCAACATTCGGGCGTCCTACCAACGCTACAACTGGAACCTTAGCCAATTTGCACCACCTTTAATCCCGCATATTTTGCGATATTGTCGCTATGCTTGTCGGGATAGCCATATTTATAATAAACGGTATCAATACCAACTACTGCTAAATTTTTCATGCAAATAATACAGGGTTTATGTGTGCAATAAACAGTCGCACCTTTTAATGCGATTCCGTCACGTGCAGCTTCACAAACACAACGCGTTTCGGCACAAACGGCATTGCAAAAACCAGCGGCAGTACCACTGGGAATATGATTAATTTCACGCAGACAACCACCGATGGAAGCACAATCCCGCGCGCCTTCCACTCGTCCATTCACTCCAGATACCAAGACCTGATTATCACGTACAATCACACAACCAACATGGTTACGTCCGCAACGCGAAGTCTTCGCCAACTCTTCTGCCATCTGCATATAATCCATCATAACAAGTATAACCAAAAATTATGTGGCAGTAAAACGATTGTTTGCAAACTTTCCGTGTTATGGTAACGCACAAGGAGAAAAATAGCATGAAAATTAAACCACTATTCGACCGGGTACTTTGCAAACCCGTCATTGAACAAACCAGCCAAGGAGGAATTTACATTCCAACTACTAATTCCGAACGTCATCAAATTATGACTGTTGTTGAAGTTGGCAATGGTTCCCCAGTCGCTATTGGTGACAAAATCATTATTAATAAATACGCAGGTGCCGAAGTTACATCTAATAATGAAAAATTATATTTGGTCCAAAACTTTGACATTATCGGGGTGATTTATGAATAAAGCACAACGCGCCTTATTTCGTGGTGTTAATAAACTTAATAACATTGTTAAAATTACGCTAGGTCCAAACGGTCGCAACGTCATTATCGATCGTAAAAATGGCAGTCCATTAATCACCAATGATGGTGTTACAATTGCCAAAGAAATTACATTACCTAATCGCCAAGAAAATCTTGGTGCCGACGTCATCAAACAAGCCAGTTTAAAAACCAACACAGAAGCTGGTGATGGCACTACTTCGGCGATTGTACTTGCAACGGCCATTACCAACCAAGCCCGCCGTGCCATTGCCTTGGGTTACCAACCCATCCAGCTCAAAGATGCTCTACTGACCGCCGCTCATAAAGCATTAGAAATTTTACCACAACATGTACGCCAAATTCACCGCTACGAAGATTTACTTCAGGTTGCTACCAACAGTTGTGCTAATTTTACTGATGGCGCAATGGTCGCCAAAGCACTTTCCAAAGTTGGCCCTGATGGTTTAATTTCATTAGAAATGAATCAAACTGGCACCACTCAATTATCATTTACCAACGGAGTCAAAATTTCCGCCAAAATTGCGTCGCCATACTTAAATACAAAAGTATTACACCAAACCAAGGTTTTGGTTACCAATGGTACGGTTAAATCCATTCAAGAAATTTTACCGCTTCTAGAAGACTCTATGCAAAATAAAACCCCATTACTCATCATTGCCGATGACTATTCTCCCGAAGTAATCAACGCCCTGGTTTTAAATCGCGCGAAAGCGGGTCTGCAAATTGTGGCTGTCCGTTCAACGGCAACAACTGACTGTGCGGTAATTACGAATGCCACATTAATTTCGCCTGAAAATGACTTAACTTTATCCCACGCCACAACGGCTCATTTGGGGACAGCCAATCAAGTCATTTTTGAACACGAACAAATGGTTATTCTTAGTGACGAAAAAAGTCCTTTATTTGAGCAACATTTAAATTTACTAAAAGACGAACTGTCCGCCACCACAGATGATTATCATCGTACCCGTTTAAAAGAACGCATTGCCAATTTAACTACCACTGCCGGACTAATCAGTGTGGGTTGTCCCACGGAAGCCGAAACCATGGAAAAACGTTTACGCATTGAAGATGCTGTGGCCGCAACAAGCAACGCAATGCGGGACGGTGTTGTAATTGGTGGTGGTTTAACCTATCTTAAAATAGCCAAAAGTTTAAATTCACGTGACATTGGCGAACGGATTTTAAAACGCGCCCTACCGGCTATATATCGCCAAATCAATCGCAATTATCATTTTAACCCTAAAGATTGTACCGCCGTTGATGCTGCCACCGTCATCAAGAGCGTCATTCAAAACGCCACTTCGGCTGCAGCCATTCTAATTACGACTGGGGCCATTATTTAGAACGTGATTTAAAAATCATACCGACAACCAAACCCGAAACAATCGCTACGGCAATTCCCGCTGACATAGCGGTCAAGCCCCCTGTGAAAATTCCTAAAAAACCAACTTTATCAATGTTTTCAAAAGTGCCTTTAACCAGCCCTGCCCCAAATCCTGTAATCGGAGTGGTCACGCCTGCACCGGCAAATTTTTTCAGTGGTTCGAACACCATACAAACTTGCATTAAAGCACCCAGAACCACAAAGGAAACCAAAATTCTGGCTGGTGTCCAGTTAGTTTTTAGAATTAGCAATTGTCCCAACGCACAAATCAAACCCCCAATTAAAAACGCCCACAAAAAAGTCATGCTTCCACCTCCTCAATGACTACAGCATTGGCAATACCTGGTGTACTTTCACCCTGAAAGGTTGTTGTCGGTGACAACAAAGCACCTGTCGCCATAAATAAAATTTTATGATATTCACCCTTCTTGAATTTATCCAAAATGAATCCATTTAAAGTCACTGCACTGCATCCACAACCAGAACCACCCATATCAACTTTTTGTTTAGCTGAATAAATCAATTTTCCACAATCGTAATAATTTTCGCCCAAATCATAACCTTTATCTTTCAAAAGGTCACGCAGAGCCTCTTCACCAATCCGACCCAAATCACCAGAAAAAATTGCGTCATAATCCGACGGCTTAGTTTTGGTATTTTCAAAATGACGCGCTAACGTGTCCGCCGCAGCCGGCGCCATTGCTGCTCCCATGTTATTTACATCTTTCACACCAAAATCCACCACACGTCCAATCGTTCCACAAGTCACCGCAATATGTGATTTTTGTTTATCATCGGACAAGAAAGTCGCTCCGGCTCCGGTTACTGTCCATTGCGAAGACGGTGGCCGTTGGTTACCAAATTCCAATGGGGTCCGATACTGTCGTTCCGCTGTCGCAAAATGCGAACCCGCGGCAGCCACCGCGTGATGCACGGCCCCACTATCTACAAAAGTTGCGGCGACCAAAAGTGACAACGCCATCGTGGAACAAGCACCATAAACACCAACATACGGCAAACCAATTTCACGCATCGCGAAAGAAGATGAAACAATTTGATTCAACAAATCACCAGCGAAGACGATATCTGGTTGTATCTCGGCACTCTGTATCGCACCCTGAATTGCTGTGACAAAGAATTTTCGTTCCGCGCCTTCATGCGTTTTTTCACCAAAATATTCATCACGCACAACGCGTGAAAAAGTTTGACCCAACGGACCTTCACTTTCTTTTTTTCCTGCTACTGAATACCAACCAACAATTCTTGGTTTTTGTTTAAAGAAAATTGTACTCATAAAAATAACCCCACAATAAAATATCCAAAACCGCACAACATCGCGATTGCTACACCAACAACAATAACAGGACCCGCAATTTTAAACATATTGGCACATGTTCCAAAAATAATTCCCTCTTTGCGGAATTCCATTGCTGCGCTGGTAATACTGTTAGAAAAACCCGTAATCGGCACAACTGAACCGCCACCGGCAAAATAGCCGATTTTATCATAGACCCCAATCCCTGTCAAAACTGCCGCCAAGAAAATCAACGTACTTGATACTAGTGCGCCGATTTGCGTTTGGTCATAATTTGGCAGCCACATTTTATACAAAGCGCCTAATCCTTCCCCCAATAGACAAATTAAACCACCAACGACAAAAGCCCGTAACAGTGACCCCCAGATTTTACTTTTCGGCGTAATCTTTTTAATGTATTCAGCATATTCCGCTTGATCCATACGCTAATTATTGCCGATTTCAAGTAAACAATACGACAGGTTCGCCTTTTTTTATGACTGTATCTACAACTGGGAAGGAGCCCGTTACTTTATCGCCATCACCATCAACTTCCACGAATAACCCCGCCTGCTCTAGTTTTGCAACCGCGTCTACCACTGATAATCCTGTCACAGCAGGCACCGGAACCATGATATTCCCAGTTCCGTTTTCGTATTTAACATCAAAAGGAAATTTTTTATACGCCGCAATTTGTTTAAAAATTTCTCCCACATACGGAGCTGCAACAAGACTACCATAATAAACTCCCGTACTAGGTTCGTCGACATACAAATAACAAGCATAACGCGGAACACCATTGACCGACATATACCCTAAAAAAGAAGCCACATATTTTCCCGCTGCGATGTGCCCATCCGCATACTTCTGTGCCGTTCCCGTTTTACCACCGATTTGATACCCCGGTACGGCTGCTTTCTTGCCACTACCTTGACTAACAACACCATACAATAACTGACTTAGCACAGAACTGGTCTTGGCGGATACAATGCGTTGCTTAACGTTAGATGTTAGAGTGTTTTCACCGACACAATTCACAAAACGTGGCGACCGCAAAACGCCATCACCCACCAAAGCACTTACCGTAGCAATAAACTGAATGGGTGAAACAGCAATTGCCTGTCCAAAACCGATGCGCGCCAAATCGACGTCGCGCACACGTTTTTGATTCAATAACAAGCCCGATGGCTCACCATGAAAATCAACTCCAGACTTCTTGCCAATACCAAACTTTTCTAAATAATGATAATAACGCTCGACACCTAAGCGGAGTGCTAAATCCATAAAAACACAGTTACAAGAATTATTCACGCCTTCGGCTAAAGTTTGTGTGCCATGACCTTTAGTTTTCCAACATTTGATTCGTTCCCCCGCGATGGTGCGACTACCACCACAATGAAACGTGTCATCCAAACTGACCACACCTTCTTCCAACGCCGCAGCCAATGTGACAATTTTAAATGTTGACCCCGGCTCTAAAACATTAATAATGGGTGAGTTTTTAATTTGCGTCAACAAAGTGGTGACATCTTCCCGCGGTTGTTCATTCAAATCATAATACGGCGCACTGGCCGAAGCAACTACACCTCCTGTCGCAATATCATAAACCAATGCTGCCACTGTTTTCGCTTGATGCTCCGTGTGCGCACTTGTAATGATATTTTGCACAATGTTTTGAATTCCTGCATCAAGATTTAATCGTAAGTTTTGCCCTGCGACTGCTGGTAAATAATATTCGATTCCATCCTTAATTTTAATTCCACGTAAATCACTTTGCGTCGCAATGCGTCCATCCAGTCCACGTAAACTTTCATCATAATAAGCCTCTAAACCTTCTTGTCCATGATTATCAACACTGACAATCCCTAAAACCTGCGCCCCAACACTACCCAACGGATACGCACGTTGATATGTTTGACTTAAATACACTCCATCTAAATTTGCAGCCACTAACTTCATTGCGGTTGTTTTATCTACCTGCATCTTAATCAACCACTCACTAACCGTTGTACTTTGTGCCTTAGACAAAATCCGCTCGTATGATAAATCCAAAATTTCGGACAAACTACGCGCCGTACCCTCTTTATCTTTCACGGCAACGGGTCGTAAATAAACACTGTAAGTTAAAGTTGAAGTTGCTAACACTAACCCATTCGCATCATAAATGGTTCCGCGTTCAGCCATTAACGGCAAATCCCGATACCATTGTTCAGCAGCCCGCACTTTCAGAGCTTGCCCAGTTAAAATTTGTAACCAAATCAACCGACCACTTAACACAATTACAATCGTCATCGCGACAGCAAAAAAAGCGGATAATCTCCGCTTTTCACTGGTCAAAGTGTAAAGTCGCATATTTATCTTTATGACACGGCTTAGCTAAATAGACGGCTTAATGAATGGCACAGCCAATCAAAGAACGAACTATCCACAGTCGCATTGACCGGCTCTTGATACGTACTGGCTTCTTTCGTTACATACTTAACGGTATATTTATTGGTATTATTTGTCGCATGACGAGTGGCTTCCAACTCATGTTGTCCTTGGTTCAATTGAGCTTCCAAAGCAGCGGACTCTTGTGTTAACGCACTAATCTCTGCCGACATTGTTACCAAATTAACAATGTTAACCACCAACAAAACCGCCATTAACAAAACAATTGATGCCACCAGTGACACCACAGCAACGGTTGATTTTTTAAATTTAACCACATACTGTGTATTTTCTTCCAGTTCACGGTCGAGTGGACTTTCTACAGCTGCCACAGTTTTCGTGTTTTCAACTGCGGTTGTAACTGGTTCTTCAACCACAACCGAAGTGGTTGCAACCGATGATGTATAATCACCGCTATCAATGCCAGGATGCACCACTGTCGGTTCTGACATCGCAACAACTTCTTCATAAGTTTTATAAGGACGCAATTCTGTTGTATCAACATCCTTGGGTCGTGCAGCAATTGTAACTGGTTCGTGGTAACTGGCAAAAACTGGATGGTATTCATGTTCACGAACTGGTTGTTCTGGGGCTGGCGCAGACATCACAGGCGGTGTTTGCGTTTCACGAGCAAACAGAATCGCAGCTGCTTCCTCTTTAGCAGATGTGATACCGGGACTTTCAACTGTTGTTGCCATCACCCTCCTATATCTTACAAACCACACGCAGCTTAGCAGAGGCGCTACGCGGGTTAGAATGGACCTCTTCTATTGTCGGACAAATTGGCTTCTTTGTCAACAGTTTTACACTTGCATGATGCCCACAAATACACTGTGGAATCTTGGGCGGACACAGGCAATCAGTCGATTCACGCTTAAAGGTTTGCTTAACAATCCTGTCTTCCAAACTATGGAAACTAATAACAGCTAAACGCCCATTCGGCTTTAACACTTTAATTGCACCATCCAAGAATTTTTGAATACTATCTAACTCTTGATTGACTTCAATGCGAATCGCTTGAAAGGTACGTTTAGCCGGATGTCCCCCAGTTTTACCATAGCCGGCTGGCACTGCCTTCTTAATCACATCCACCAAGTGTCCTGTGCTACGAATTGGCCGTGCTGCCACAATCGCCGACGCGATGCGACGTGCATAATGTTCTTCTCCGTATTGCCAAATCAAATCCGCCAAACGACCTTCGGGATAGCCATTAACAACGGTATCCGCGGTTTTGGTGGCATCAGTATCCATACGCATATCCAAAGGTGCATCTTGCGTATACGAAAAGCCACGCTCTGGTGTATCAATTTGGTATGATGACACTCCGAAGTCAGCCAAGATGGCATCAACTTGTTCAACACCCAAACCAGGCAAAACATCTTCAATGTCACAGAAATTACATTTAATCAAACGAATTTCCACATTTTCACTTTCGCCTAAAATTTTAGCACTATATTGCAAAGCGGTAGTATCCCGATCCAAACCAATCAGAGTACCACCGCTTATTTGCTTAACTATTTCACGGCTGTGACCAGCACCACCCAAAGTTGCATCAACCACAACCATGTTCTTTTTTAATTGCAAAGATTCCAAACACTCTTTCAATAACACTGGAACGTGTTTGAAATTAAGATTGCTTGGACCAATAACATCCCCATTTATCATTGACCCAAGCCTCCCTTAATGCTTAATTGTATACCTTGCTACGATATGACGCAACTTTTTTATAACTATCAGCGCGAATATCGGTATCCAGTGCTTCCAACAACTGAGCAGTACGCTTATCAATTGTTTTTGGCATTTCAACAAAAATCTTTACCACCAAATCACCCGTACCGACTGAACGTAACCTTTTGACACCTTTGCCACGAATACGACGTAGAGTTCCGTTTTGTGTATTCGGTGGAATTTCCAAATCCATGTAACCACCAATAACAGGAATCTTAACTTTGGTTCCCAAAATCGCCTGCGTGAAAGTAATTGGCAATTCCATGTACAAATCGAAATCTTCACGCATAAGAATCGGGTGTTTTGCAACATGAATCCTAATTTGCAAATCACCAGAAATTCCCGCTGGACCTTCGGCCATATTACCTTCGCCAGTAATTGTCAAAGTTTGACCATCGTCAATTCCGGCTGGAATATTTACCACAGAAGAAACTTGTTTTTTAAAACTACCCTTACCCGCGCAAGTACGGCACTTGTCAGTAATGATTTTACCAGTACCATGACAAACTGGACATGTCGTGGTATTTTCAATTACCAAGCCACCTAAACGTTGTGCTTGTTTCACTTGCCCAGCACCGTGACAATAGCTACAGGTTTGTAAACTGTTATCATCTCTAGCACCGGTACCATGACAGTCTGGACAACGTTCATTACGGTTAAAGATAATATTTTTGGAAGTACCGTTACAACTTTCCTCAAAAGAGATGTCACAGTCGATGACAATATCAGTGCCACGGTTAGCACGTGCACGCGCACGACGTCCACCGAAAATACTATCAATACCACCTTGGTCAAAAATATTTTCAAAGATATCACTAAAACCGCCGAAGCCACTGAAATCAAAACCACCAAAGCCAGCCCCGCCAGCACCACCAGCACCACCACCGAAACTCGGACCGTCGGCCGAACCGAAACGGTCAAAGTTAGCTTTCTTTTTCGGGTCACTTAAAATTTCGTAAGCGGCGTTAACTTCTTTAAACTTTTCTTCCGCTTCTTTATTGTTCGGATTAACGTCGGGGTGATATTTTTTTGCCAAACGGCGATATGCCGACTTAATTTCGTCGGCACTCGCAGTTTTGCTTACCCCTAATGTTTCGTATGGATTAGTCATTATTTGTTATCTTGCGCTGCGCCAGAATCTGCGTTGGCTGCTCCTTCAGTATTTGCACCTTGGTTTTGTTGGTACAATTTCATTACGACTGCTTGAGTCGCTTGAGTAAATTCACCCATTTTCTTTTTAATACTGTCAACGTCGTTATCGTCAGCAATATCTTTTTTGAATTTTTCAGTAGCATCTGTTAAGACTTTTTTGTCTTCTTCACTTAATTTTTCACCATTTTCACGAACCAATTTTTCAATACCAAAGATAGCACCATCAGCCATGTTTTTAGTATCAACTAATTCTTTACGTTTTTGGTCTTCAGCAGCATTGGCTTCAGCTTCTTTAATTGCCTTGTCAATATCTTCCTTGCTCATGTTAGTGCTGCTGGTAATCGTAATTGATTGAGATTTATTGGTACCCAAATCTTTTGCAGAAACCGATACAATACCATTAGCATCAATTTCAAAAGTAACTTCAATTTGAGGTACACCACGTGGTGCTGGTGGAATATCATTCAACATAAAGCGTCCCAAAGTTTTGTTATCCGCAGCAAATTCACGTTCACCTTGTAAAACATGAATATCAACGCC
>CAMOZC010000030.1 GCA_946630785.1 uncultured Clostridia bacterium
TTACGTTTGGATTATCGTTGGTTGGATTTGCGTGATGCCAACAAAGCCCAAACCTTTAAAGTTCAAACAGCCTTGGAACGTTATATGGTTGATTGGTTAACTGACCATGGTTTTATTAAAATTCATACGCCAAAAATTACTGCGATTTCCAGTGAAGGTGGTAGCGAAGTTTTTGAAATTAAAAATTATTTTGGTAGTCCTGCCTATTTAACACAAAGCCCACAACTGTATAAACAAATGAGTATGATGGCTGGATTTGATCGTACTTTTGAAATTGGTGAATGTTATCGTGCTGAAAGCAGTTTCACTTCACGTCACGCAACAGAGTTTACCGCATTGGACGTTGAGATTTCTCATATTGAAAACCATCACGATGTTATGGATTTAGAAGAAGCTTTGTTGACGTATGTGTTTAACAAATTGCACGAACAATTTGGCGATTTAATCCCAGCACAAACCGTTAAGTTTCCGCGTTTAACATTACAAGAAGTTTATCGTATTTTACGCGAAGAAAAACATTATGAAATGCCCAAGGCCGCTTTAGGTGATATTGATCCAGACGGTGAACGTTTAATTGGTGAATACGCCAAAGAAAAATACGGTTCTGATTTTATTTTTATTACGGATTATCCACACGCCGCCCGTGCATTCTATACGATGGAAGACCGTTCATTCGATTTGATTTATAAAGGGGTTGAAATTACCAGTGGTGCTCAACGTGAACACCGTTATGAACGATTAAAACAAAATGTTATTGATAAAGGTATTGAACCAGAACACATGAAAGAATATTTGGAATTCTTCCGTTATGGCGCACCAACTCACGGCGGTTTTGCAATCGGTTTGGCACGTTTAATGGCGCGTATGTTGGATTTACCAACGGTTAAAGAGAGTTGTTTCATTTTCCGTGGTCCAACTCGTTTGAAACCGTAATCTGGCTTAATAAATAATTTATTGCGAAATCGGGATAATTTATGGTATGCTATTCCCATGGGGGCAGAAGTGATTAATCAATCTAAAGTAGCAAAACGCAATTATAGTTTAGTTGACCACATTAATAGTTCTACTTTAGACCCGAAAGCAAAAACTGAACTGTTAATTAGATTAACTGGTAAAAGAAGAACCATGTTAAATGGGGCTGTTTTCATGATGCAAAATCCAGATTTGTTACGTTTTGACGATTTTGACCATGCCTTAGAAGCTTTGGCTGGTGTGAATAATGAATATGGGCTTGGTTCGGTTGAAGTTTATCTACAAAGAGAGATTGATGCAGTTCGACGTTTAAGTGATAAGACTTTGAGTGTTGAAAATAAATCTTTATGCTTGTATACGTTACAAAATATGATGCTTGCACTTGGCGATTATGAAGTCAAGGAAGGGCAAAAAAGTGGCTACATGCCAAAGTTCTTGCAAGATGAATGTCAAATGATGTTGAAAGCTGCCAATTTAAACATGGATTTGGATCGCGTTCGTGAAAGTGTTCGTTCTTCTGCTTATCGTGATAAGAAGAACCCCACGCTAGCTAACTGGGATTTTTTAGATTCTGATTTAGTTAAAAAGAATATGGAAAGTATGTCACACAACCGTGTTGAAGAAAAAACAGTTGTTGATGTTACCCCTAAGCAAGAAGGCCGTCCACAAGTTAGCGACACACGTTATTTGGGTCGGGCTAGAATATCGGATGCCACAGACCAAGAAGTTGATCGAATTTTGGGTAAAGCCTTGGCAAGATTTAATTCTTTTAATCTTCAAGATAACTTGTACGATTTTTTTAATTTTGTTAAGGATTCTTTCCAATCAAGTAGCCAAGACGTAGAAATGACAACGGACTATAATACTTTACATGAGGTTGTTTTAGCAACTTTACAACGCATGGTGGAAATGAGTAGCGCTCAACAACAAAGAATTATGAAGCAAAATCAAATGGGAGAGAGGTCATTATAATGGACATAAATTTTAATCAATCTAGTGATAAGGAAAATCGTTTAAAAATAATTGATTTGAAAGAAGAAGATGGGGGCCCACAATTGATTATTGCGCACAAGGCCATTAGTGAAAAAGATTGCTATGTTTTTACTTTGGGTGATGCGCCAAAGAATGAACCAAATGTTGAACAAAATAATGTTAATGCAAACGCTAAAGAATCGACTGTAAAAAATTTTATTAATGGTTTTCTGAATCGTGTTCCCGGATTGAATAAACATAAAGATGAGCAAAATCAAGCGAACAAGGAACGTGAGGTTAAATTGCGTTGTTTTAAGTTGTCTTTTCATGAAAGTGACGAAGAATATGATGTGGAAGAATATCTGACACCAAAAGCGATTGGTGCTGTTGCTCGTGAATTTGGTACTGATAAAACCGCACCAGAGATGTCAAAATAATTTAAATGTTGATTAATAAGAAAAGTCGCGTAGAAGCGCGACTTTTTTTTGTTTATAAATAATTGCAAACACAGGTACCGAAACCAAGTGTGCCTGGGCCAGTGTGACAGGCGATAGCCAAGCAAAGTGGGTCGACATATAAGATTTTCATATTAGGAAATTCGGCAGTGATTTCTGTTTTAAACTTTTCAATCTCGGTATCGGGAATAGCGGTGTGTGCGATTAATAAAGCCATTTTGCCTTGGTCGCATTCGGTTTTGAATTCTGTGCGTAAATCGTTTTTAATATATTCCATCATCTTCTTTTTGGCTTGTGGCATGGTTAAAGTAATGGCAGTTTTATCAAAGTTTTCTCCACGTGTATACAGAATCGGTTTTAACTTTAACATGTCGCCAATCATGGCGGCAGCTGGTGTGATGCGTCCGCCTTTACGCAAATATTTTAAAGTACTTAATGTAATGTAAATTGAAGATTTGCTTTTTGTGTCTTCCAAATAACGGATGATTTCTTCAACTGATTTGCCTTGTTCGGACATTTTGACGGCTTCATAAACACTGATTTTTAGTGGTGCGGAAATACGCTTATTATCAATTACATGTACACGGCCGTTGAATGCTTTTGCGTATTCTATGGCGTTGGCACAAGAGCCACTGAGCCCACTGGTAATCGGTAGATAAATGACATGTTGGTATTCTTTTAATAATTGGTTCCAGGTATCTTCAAGTGTTTGGCGCGCAGGTTGCGATGTCCCCATACTGCTGGCTTTAACGATGCGCTCAAAAAATTCTGGAGCCTTGATTGTAACGTCTTCTAAATATTCTTCTCCATTAATTGTAAAAGGAATTGGTACAACAGTAACGCCGGTTGCCTGGGCTTCGGCTTGCGTAATTCCCGAACTGGAGTCAGTAACAATAGCGATTGATTTCACAAAAATCTTTTTCCTTTAATAAAACTTTTCAAGTCAACTCGGTAAAATTATTGTAACTTAAAAATCTGGAAGCTGTAAAACTGTTTTTCCTAAATCGGTGAAAAAACTTAAATTTCTTTGATTTGTTCAATGCCTTGAATAAAGGTTTGGTTTTGGCTGGTGCCCAAAATGGATTGAATATGGCCCAACATTGTGTCGGCATTGGGACGTGGTGTAAATTCTTGCATATTGCGAATGCTGCCGGCAATGGCATAGGCTAGGGCGACTCCCATTGCAGTAGAAACCTCTTTGCCGTAGACTAAATCCGGCTCTATCATTTGCCAGTCGTCGTCGCGTTCGATGAAATTAATTGAGTGTTCGTCAGTTGCTTGCGACATGCTGGATACAACTAAACTGATAACATCGGCATTTTCTTTGAATGCAACCGTGCCTTCACCTTGCAACTGGTAACGGCTGATAGAACGTCTTTCCAGAAACTCTTGAGCAATCGGGGCGTGTGACGGACCAGTTTTAATGGTGTTATCCTTTTCAGGAATGACTTGTAAACCAGGACACGGAATCATTCGTCTGGGCGCATAGGTGACCGCATAAAGTTGTCCAATGGCAGCGTTAACAGTGGTACTGTTGATGCCGATTGATTGCATGTTTTCACGAACCTTTTGAATCAGTGCGGTAACCTCACGGGCTCCGTGACAATGTGCGAAAAAGGTTACTTGGCTGAAATTGCGCAAGATATCCGTCTCTGGGCGAATTTGCATATGGTCGTCAAGATAGAATGGTGTAAAAATGTTGTTGGCTAATTCGGCGATTTCTTCTTCGGTTAACTCGCTGGTATCAGACATCTTTTGATTTTTCCCGTAACCGGTGGTTTCGTTGTTGCCGTAACCGATTCCAACAAAATCAACATCGCGGGTTGTACCTATTTCGTTGGCATGTTGTGGGTCTTTAAGTCCGATCAAACTTTGACCGACGCGACACATATAATTTGCATCTTTGGGACGTAGGGAAGCGTTGCCGCCGAAAACCAGCACGGTTGGTTTGGTTACACGGAAAGTTTCGCTGTCCAACGTTTCCCAGTGAATTTCAGGAATCTTTAAATTTCTTTTGCCGATGGAATAGTGTTCTAATTTTCCCATATCAGTTGTTCCTCGTTTTAAAGTGGTGGCGGAAGAGACAGGATTTGAACCTGCGATGGCTTGCACCATACTCGCTTTCCAAGCGAGCGCACTCGACCACTATGCGACTCTTCCGAATAAAGATATTTTACTATGAGATTTTGTACTTGTAAATTATTTATAATTATTTTATAATGTAACATTCGGAAGGATGGCAGAGCGGTCTAATGCACCTGTCTTGAAAACAGGCGTGCTGCGAGGTACCGGGGGTTCAAATCCCTCTCCTTCCGCCAGAGTGGAAAAATACGGACATGGGGTCCGTATTTTTTTATGGTGAAATTAGTTTTGACTTGTATTATTATGGCATGGTAAAATATAGTATCAAAATAACAAAGGAGGATTTTGTTAATGAATAAAAAAACTCAAATCATGGAAAAGGTGTTTGACATTCTGGGTGAGATTTTGGCGGTTTTAACCATCGCGCTTTATGCAGTGTTGATTATTAACGCTAACTGGTCATTTATCCCAGAAGGAAGAATTTTGGACATCTTGCTGGTAATTAAAAACTACGCAGCGTTGGTAGTGGTTTTGATTGTTGGCTTTGAAGCAATGGTTAAACGCAGTTTTGTTTTCAAAGTTTTGTTCCTGTTAGTTTTGGCACTCATTATCATTTTCCAATTCTTCCCAGGCACATGGGAAAACATTACTAAATTGTTTTAATTAAACAATGGTAAAAAGATGGTCGCGCCCGCGACCATTTTTATTTAAGAAGCTCTTGTGATTTGTGTGCAGTAGATGGTATACTATCGGTAGTATTTGTAAAAGTGCAAATACTATTTAAGGAGAAAAACAAATGTCAAAGAAATCAATTATCGCCATTTTAAGCGCGGTCGTGTTAATGGTGGTGGCGTCACTGGCGTTGGTGTTTACTATTGGACCCAAAACCAGCGCGGACAGTGAAGTAATTGAAACGGTGCCAGTTGAGTGTTTAAGTATTAACGATGGTGTTCTGGGCGATGGAACTGACGGTGGTGCATTTAACGTGGACGGAAAAACATGGATTCAAAACCATGCAAAATACTGCGTGGAAATTCCATCTTATGTGACCAGGATTGGCGCTTTCGCGTTCCGTGATTGCAGTGGCTTAACGAGTATTACGATACCAAACAGTGTGACCAGTATTGGCAATCTCGCGTTCTATTGTTGCAGTGGCTTAACTGGTAGTATTACGATACCGGAAGGAGTGACCAGTATTGGCGAATGGGCGTTCCGTGGTTGCAGTGGCTTAACGAGTATTACGATACCAAACAGTGTGACCAGTATTGGCAATTCCGCGTTCAATGGTTGCCGTGGCTTAACGAGTATTACGATACCCGCAGGAGTGACCAGTATTGGTAGTGGAGCGTTCTATGAATGCCGTGGCTTAGCGAGTGTTAATATACCCGAAGGAGTGACCAGTATTGGCAGTGAAGCGTTCTCTTATTGCAGTGGCTTAACGAGTATTACAATTCCCGCAGGAGTGACCAGTATTGGCAAATCCGCGTTCTATTGTTGCAGTGGCTTAACTGGTAGTATTACGATACCGGAAGGAGTGACCAGTATTGGCGAATGGGCGTTCCGTGGTTGCAGTGGCTTAACGAGTATTACGATACCCGAAGGAGTGACCAGTATTGGCAGAGGGGCGTTCTATTATTGCAGTGGCTTAACAAGTATTACGATACCCGAAGGAGTGACCAGTATTGGCGATTCCGTGTTCGGTGGTTGCAGTGGCTTAACAAGTATCACTGTTGACACAAACAATACTGAATATACCAGCCAAGACAATGAAGGTCATGAATGTAATTGTATTATTGAAAAATCATCTAATAAATTACTTTGCGGTTGTCAAAGTACTATTATTCCCGCAGGAGTGACCAGTATTGGCGATTACGCGTTCAAAAATTGCAGTGGCTTAACGAGTATTACGATACCAAACAGTGTGACCAGTATTGGATACGAAGCGTTCATATATTGCAGTGGCTTAACGAGTATTACGATACCCGAAAGTGTCACCCGTATTGACTCTTACGCGTTCTCTTGTTGCAGTGGCTTAACGAGTATTACGATCCCCGAAGGAGTGACCAGTATTGGTTCTAACGCGTTCTTAGGTTGCAGTGGCTTAACGAGTATTACGATACCCGCAGGAGTGACCAGTATTGGCTATTCCGTGTTCTCTGGTTGCAATGGTTTAAACGAAATTATTGTTCGTAATCCAGATTTAATGACCAATACAAATTTACAAAGCTATGCAAGCAAATTGCATTATGGTGCGGAGCAAAACACAGTAACCTTTAATACCATGGGCGGCAATGCGGTAGACAATCAAATCATTGATTTCGGTGATTTTGCCTCGGAACCAAATCCTGAAAAAGAAGGTTACCATGTAACTGGTTGGTATTCAGACGAACAATACACACAACCATTTACCTTTGATACTCCGATTAAATACGACATTACTTTGTATGCTAAATGGCAAATTAACCGATACACAGTAACTTTTGACAGTAACAGTGGTAGTGCGGTTGCCAACCAAACCGTGGATTATGGTGCAGTAATTAATTCACCAGTTACCACCCGTACGGGTTATACTTTTAAAGGATGGCTAAAAGATGGTGTAGCCTATGATTTCAGTCATCCAATTACAGAAGATATGAATTTAATTGCCGACTGGGATATTAACGTTTATACGGTTACCTTTGACGCATGTAACGGCAATGCGTTAGTAGAACAACCTGTAAATTATAATGAGAAAGCCATTCGTCCAACTGACCCCACTAGAGCCAGTGCCAATTTCAAAGGTTGGTACCAAAGTTTACAAGACAGTGAACCATTTGATTTTGATACTTTAATTACGAAAGACATTACTTTGTATGCGAAATGGGAAAATGTTTATATGGTTACCTTTAACGTTGACGGTGGAACAACCATCTCAAGTCAAGAAATTGAAAACGGACAGAAAGCAGAACAACCAATCGACCCCACCAAAGAGCACTACAGTTTTGCTGGTTGGTACACAAACGCTAACTTAACCAATGAATTTAACTTCAATACACCAATTACGGGTTCAATGACTTTGTATGCGAAATGGAATATTAACAGATACATGGTTGATTTCAATGGACAAGGAGCTTATGTCAACAGTGTCTTTGTTAACCACGGTGATTTAGTCGCCGAACCAACAATCTCTAGAACGGGTTATACCTTACTAGGTTGGTTTGTTGACGATGAGATAGATCAGAAATTTAATTTCAATACGCCTATTACGGATAATATTGGTCTATGGGCAAAATGGAGTATTAATCAATACAACGTCATCTTTGATAGTGACGGTGGTAACGCCGTTGCACCACAAAGAAACGTGGAATACAATACTTTATTGACGGTACCAGAAACCCCAACCCGTGAAGGATATAATTTCTTAGGTTGGTACAATGGCGATGAAGCCTACGATTTCGCAACCCCAGTGAGTGAAGATATGACCTTGACCGCCAAATGGGAAGCAGTGCAAGCACAACCTGAACCTGAAACCCCGGACGAAGAAACCAGTACCGAAGTCAACAACCAAAACAACAATGGTTTACTATGGGGCATCTTGGGAACATCCAGCGGAATCCTGTTGGTCGGTGGCATTGTATTTGGCATTGTGATTAGCAAACGTCGTCGCAAATAATTTAAAGATACTTTGATTGAAGGAAAAAATCGTCCAAGTCGGGCGATTTTTTTTGTTGTTTTGCTGGATAATTTTATTTGCAAATTGGCGAAAAATGTTGTATGATAATGGTGAATTAAATTAAATAACTGAAAAATCTTGCAAAAAGACTATGAAAACTAAATATAGTTGTATCTTGTGGTATATGTATATAGTACACCACAATATGTAGTAAAAACTGTTGACAATCGTTGCTTTTATGGTACTATGTAAATGAACAGGTCGCGGTCGCGGCTTTTAAAGGGAGAAAACAATGCAAATCGTAAAACGAAACGGAAGAATTGTCGAGTTTGATGCTGAAAGAATTAAAGTTGCCATTTCTAAGGCAAACAAGGAAGTGGACAAAAAGGAGCAAGCGACCGATGCTGAAATTGAACAAATTTTGGCTTACATCAAAGGTTTGAAAAAGAAGCGTTTATTGGTTGAGGACGTGCAAGATATTATTGAGGACCACTTAATGAAGTTTGGTCATTATAACTTGGCGCGTCGTTACATTATTTATCGTTACACACACGAATTGGTTCGTCAAAGTAACACTACCGATTTGGCGATTAAAGAATTAATCGACGGCGAAAATGAATATTGGAATACCGAAAATTCTAACAAAAACGCCGCTGTTGTTACTACGCAACGTGACTACATCGCGGGTATTACCAGTACCGATATTACACGTCGTTATTTGTTGCCACGTCACATTGTGACTGCACACGACGAAGGAATTATCCATTTCCATGATGCTGATTATTTTGCGCAAAATGCTTTGCACAATTGCGACTTGATTAACTTGGAAGATATGATGATGAATGGCACTAATATTAATGGTGTTATGATTGAACGTCCACATCGTTTCTTGACGGCGATGACAATCGCAACCCAATTGATTACAGCTGTATCATCCAGCCAGTACGGTGGGGCAACCATTACTTTGACGCATTTGGCTCCGTTCGTACGTGACAGTTATCAACGTCATTTAAAACGTTATGTTGACCGTGGTTTGCCGAAAGCGCAATGTGAAAAGTTTGCGGAGGAAGATTTAAAAAAAGAAATTACCGATGGCGTACAAACTTTCCAATATCAGATTAACTCAATGACAACTACCAACGGTCAAGCGCCATTCTTGTCGGTTTGTATGTATATGGGCGAAACCAAGGAATACAAAAAAGAGTTGGCGATGATTATTGAAGAATTCTTACGTCAACGTATCCAAGGTATGAAAAACGAAAAGGGCGTTTATATTACGCCTGCGTTCCCGAAGTTGTTGTACGTCTTGGAAGAAGCCAATATGAACCCGAACGGCGAATATTACTATTTAACTAAACTGGCGGCTGAATGTACGGCTAAACGCATGGTGCCTGATTACATCTCTGAAAAGATAATGAAACAATTGAAGATTGATGCCAACGGTAATGGACAATGTTATCCATGTATGGGTTGTCGTTCATTCTTAACACCTTATGTCGATAAAGATGGCAAGCCTAAATATTACGGTCGTTTCAACCAAGGTGTTGTTACCATTAACTTGGTCGATGCAGCATTGTCATCGGAGAAGGACATGGATAAATTCTGGAAGATTTTGGATGACCGTTTGGAATTGTGCCATGAGGCCTTGCAGATTCGTCACGAACGTTTGGCTCAGGCAACCAGTGATGTCGCTCCAATTTTGTGGCAACATGGCGCTTTGGCTCGTTTGGAAAAAGGTCAAAGTATTCATGATTTATTGCACGGCGGTTATTCAACTATTTCTTTGGGTTACGCTGGTTTATATGAATGTGTAAAATACATGACTGGTCACAGCCATACTGATAATGGTAAAGGTAAAGAATTTGGCTTGGCTGTTTTGCAACGTTTGAATGACAAGTGTGCGGAATGGAAAGCAGCTGAAGATATTGCCTATAGTGTTTATGGAACGCCAATTGAAAGTACAACCTATAAATTTGCCAAGAATTTGAAACGTCGTTTTGGTGAAATCAAGGGTATTACGGATCGTAACTATATTACCAATTCTTATCACGTGCCAGTATTCGAAGAGATTGATGATTTCTCTAAATTGAAAT
>CAMOZC010000031.1 GCA_946630785.1 uncultured Clostridia bacterium
TTCATCAAAAGCTACAAAGTCACAGTTTGGATATCCTGAACAGCCATAGAAAGTTTTTCCCTTTTTACTGCGGCGTTTGTAAATATCTTTACCGCATTTGGGGCATTTGCAAATTGGTTTTTCAAATGGCTTGGTTGTCTTACATTCTGGGTAACCACTGCAAGCCAAAAATTTACCAAAACGGCTTTCACGGATTAACATTACCTTACCACAATTTGGACAATGTTCATCACTTTCAACTGGTTTAATGCGATTTTCCGCACCTTCATTAGCGCGAACTTGGTCAACAACTTTAATGAATGGTTGATAGAAATTATCAACAACACTAACCCAATCAATACCATCGGAAGCAATATCATCCAATTTATCTTCCATATCGGCAGTAAAGCCAGTATTCATAATTTCTGGGAAATATTGCATCAACCAATCGACGACAACGCACCCTAATTCAGTTGGCTTTAACGCTTTGCCATCTTTTTCGATATATAAACGAGCGAACAAAGTTGCAACCGTTGGCGTATACGTTGCAGGACGTCCAATGCCCTTTTCTTCCATCACTTTAACCAAAGTAGCTTCGGTATAACGTGCTGGTGGTTGAGTAAATTTTTGGATATATTCTAATTTTTTGAAAGTTAACAAATCGCCAACATTAATTTCCGGCAAGATACCTGCGCTTTCACCAGAATCATCATCACCATCCTTTTCTGGTTCTTCTTTGTTGGCTTTACTATTGCTGCCACCGTAAACGGCTAACCAACCATCAAACAATGGTGTACGTCCCGTAACACGGAATGTATATTGATTTGCATCAATATCGACACGAACACTATTAAATGTGGCTTCGGCCATTTGAGACGCGATAAAACGGTTATAAATTAAACGATAAAGTTTGGCTTCATCTGGCTTACAATATTTATCAGCCTCATCCGGAGTAATTTCCAAATGAGTTGGACGAATAGCCTCGTGGGCATCTTGTGCGGATTTTTTAGTTTTATAAACATTCGGAGTTTCTGGTACAAAATTGGCACCAAATTTTTGAGTAATATATTCTTTGGCCGCTGTTTGCGCTTCAGCCGAAACACGAACACTATCGGTACGAATATAAGTAACCAATGCGGTCATACCACGTTCGCCCATGTGAACACCTTGATAAAGCGTTTGCGCAGCCATGGTTGTACGTTTTAATGACAAGCCTAATTTAGCACCAGCATCTTGTTGCATTGAACTGGTGGTAAATGGAGCCGGCGCATGACGTTTCGTAATTGACTTTTTAACATCTTTGGCGGTATATTGTGCGTTTTGCAAATCAGCAACAATTTTTTGAATATCGGCTTCACTACCTGGTTTTAAACGTTTACCATCTGGACCGTAATACAAAGCCGCACGGAATTTCATTTTATCTTTTTCTAAATGCGACCAAAAATCCCAATACTCTTCCGGTTTGAAGTTTTGAATTTCGCGTTCGCGTTCAACAACCAATTTCAAAGTAACACTTTGGACACGTCCAGCCGACAAGCCCGATTTAATTTTCTTTGATAATACTGGTGACAATTTATAACCCACTAAACGGTCCAAGACACGGCGCGCAGTTTGTGCATAAACCAAGTTCATATCAATTGGTCTTGGCTTCGTCAGTGCTTCGTTAATTGCATGTTTCGTAATTTCGTTGAATTCAATACGCTGAGCTTTGGCTGGATCAATTCCCAAAATATAAGTTAAATGATAAGCAATCGCTTCACCTTCACGGTCCGGGTCGGTTGCAATCAAAACAGCTTCGGATTTGGCAGCAGTTTCTTTTAAGGCTTTAACCACATCTTTCTTATCACTTGAAATCACATATTGCGGCGTATAACCATTATCCACATCGACTGACAAATCACGTTTTTTCAAATCGCGGAAATGTCCACCAGTTGCCATAACTTGGTAACCATTACCAAGATATTTTTTAATTGTATCCTTTTTACCAATACCTTCAATAATAACAAGTTTCATATGTCTCCTCATCACTACTTAGCAACAAAAAAATTGCCTGGTAGTTTTTCTATTAAACCAATCATTTCCATATTTGTCAAGAGCGTTGACAGTTGTGCGACGGATAGACCACTTTCCAACACAATCTCATCGAAATGAATTTCATCACTTTTCAAGATGTTTAAAATCTTTTGATGCTCCAAACTAATTTGTTTTACAGGTGTATTTTTTTTATTTTTTGTAGCACAACCAGTTAGCGATTTAATCAAATCATCGGCACTGGTAATCATGTGCGCACCATGGTTAGCAATTAAATCATTGGTACCTTGACTGGCATAACAATTAATGTTACCAGGCACAGCATAAACGTCACGGTTCAAACTCTGCGCTTTACGAACTGTTATCAGAGTTCCACTATGCAAGTCGGCTTCAACAGCGATTACACCCCGTCCCAAAGCCGCTACGATGCGGTTTCTTTGTGGAAATGTTGTTTTATCACCATGAAAATCCGGCGGATATTCTGAAATCAACAAACCGGTTGACGCAATCTCATTTTGTAAATCACGATTAATACTGGGATAATAAACATTAATTCCATTTCCTAAAACTGCAATCGTTGCATCTTTGGCGCCTTGGTGTGCCGCAGTATCAATTCCTTCTGCTAAACCAGAAACCACCACAAAACCAGCTTCGGCACAACGCGCAGCTAAATCTTTGGCAATAGTTAATCCATAACGAGTGCAATCGCGAGTTCCAACAATCGCGACCATCGGACGTTTTAAAAGTTCTAAATTGCCTTTTACATAAAGCTGCTTCGGTGCATCCTTTAAATCCATTAACGCACGTGGATATTGTTCATCGCCATAGCGAATGATTCGTATCTCACTCATTAGCACCTCGGTTAAAACGGTCTAATGTGCGATAGGAAATTGCCTCACTTAAATGTTCTGGCAAAATTTGTTCTGAACCGGCCAAATCAGCAATCGTACGCGCAACCTTTAAAATTCGCGTATATGCCCGTGCCGACAAATTCAAATTTTCAAAAGCAGATTTCAAAAGTTTTTCACCTTCTGCATTCAAAACACAATATTTTTTTGTCATGGCTGTATCCATGGTCGCGTTACTGTGAATCGCGGTGTTAGCGAAGCGATGATTTTGAACCGCGCGCGCTTTGGTCACCCGTTGACGAATTGTGGCACTATCTTCGGCTAACTTATCATTAGTTAAATCATCATAAGTAACTTGGTCAACTTCAATATGCAAATCAATACGATCCAATAATGGTCCCGAAATTTTGCCCATATAGTTTTGAATTTTTGATTGTGTACAATGGCAGCGTTTAATGCGACTGCCATGATAACCACAAGGACATGGATTCATACTAGCAACCAACACAAATGATGCTGGATATTCTGCCGTCATTGAGGCACGAGAAATAACAATATTATGATTCTCTAATGGTTGTCGTAGTAATTCTAAGCAGCCACGATTATATTCTGGCATTTCGTCTAAAAATAACACGCCATTATGCGCTAATGAAATTTCACCTGGACGCGCATATTTACCACCGCCAGCCAAAGAAACAGTTGAAGCTGTATGGTGCGGACAACGGAATGGTCGTGTTAACACAATTCCATGTTCAGCATCAAGTAACCCCGCACAACTATGAATTTTTGTTGTTTCCATACTCTCAGCAAAAGTCATTGGTGGTAAAATAGTTTGAAAGCATTTAGCCAACATAGTTTTACCACTGCCAGGTGGTCCAATTAGAATAATGTTATGACCACCTGCTGCCGCAATTTCCAAAGCACGTTTTGCCACGAATTGTCCACGGACATATTTCATATCACACGGATAAACCGCATCCGCCAAAAGTGTTTCAAAATTCGTTGGCTGAACTTTTTCTAAAGGCGCGGATTCTAACATATCGCCCGAAAAATAATTCACGACATCGGCCAAATTTCGTGCTGTATATACATTGATATCCGAAACGAAAGACGCTTCATGGTAATTATCAACAGGAATAATGACATTTTTGATTTTATGTTCCACTGCGGTCATCAAAGCAGGCAAAACGCCATTGACACGTCGCAGTTCACCATTCAATGATAATTCACCAATAAAAGCCCAATCATTAAGTGGTTTTGTAATCACACGTGTATTGGCTAAAATTCCCACAGCGATGGGTAAATCATAAATTGCGCCTTCTTTTTTGGCAGAAGCTGGAGCCAAGTTAATCACAACATTACCAATTGGGAATTTATAATCACAGTTAACAATCGAACTTTTAACCCGCTCCTTACCTTCTTTAACCGCATTATCGGGTAAACCAACCAATGTATAACCAGGCAAACCTTTTGCAATGTCAACCTCAACATCAACGATGTAACCGCTGACACCAGTTATTCCGAAACTTTTAATTGCAATCATTAAATAAAAAATTACAACAATGTGGCAGTAAAGTAAACTAATTTAAATTTCAAATGCTAAATTATTTATGATTTCGACTGGTTAAGCGAAATTTTGACAAATTTTTACTTTATTCGCGATTGTCTGTTTTCGTTTAATTCAATATCTTGAAATCATAACCATAAAAATAAAAGGAGAAAAACAAATTATGGAAAACAAAGTTTATCTTTACGGATTGGTAGTAAGTAATCCTACACCATGTGATGATTATTATGGGAGCGATTACCTTAACATCCAAATCTCCGTACGACGCTTATCAAGCATCATCGACACAATCCCGGTAACTTTACACCGCGATTTAGTTGAACAATATAATGTCAAACTTGGTGATAACTTAGCAGTCATCGGTGAATTCCGTAGTTATAACAAAATTGAAAATAACCGTAGTCGTTTAATGCTATCTGTTTTCGTACACGAAATCACGGACGAAATTGATACAACCAATCCAAACGTGATTGAATTGGCAGGATATATTTGCAAGATGCCGGTTTATCGTTCCACCCCGTTTAACCGTGAAATTGCCGACTTATTGATTGCTTGCAATCGCAGTGGAAACAAAAGTGATTACTTACCAGCAATTGCCTGGGGACGTAACGCACGTTTTGCCAAAAATATTATGGTCGGCGAACAAGTTCACATTCTAGGTCGCATACAGAGTCGTGAATACCAAAAGCGATTGGATAACGGCGACGTACAAACGCGCACCGCTTACGAAATTTCCATTAATCAAATTGATTGTGAAAACGCTAATGGTCAAAACGGAGATACCAATTTTATTTTAAATAATCTATAATCTTGGCTGTTCCATCAATCCAATCCTGTTCTTCACAATTATCAATATAATGTTGTCGATTATGGTATACACGCTCCAATGTCTGAATTAAATTTTGTTCATTTAATTCTTCTTGTAGCAAAACCTCACAAACACCCAACTTTTGTAAAAAAATAGCATTTTGTATTTGGTCACCACGGCTTTCATTTTTCGGCAAAGGAACATAAATTGCTGGTTTTCGCAGAGCCAATAATTCAGAAACTGTACCCGAACCAGAACGCGCCAAAACCACATCCGTCCAAGCAAAAGCATCTTGCGGTGCTTCCAGATATTCAACCTGTAAATAATTTACGTGCTGCTTGCTTTCATTATGCTTACCCTTACCAGTAATGTGTAAGATGTTCCAATGTTTACAAAGAGAATCCAACATTGACCAAACGATTTGATTAATGGCACTGGCGCCAAGACTGCCACCCATAATCAGTAATTTGGGTCGTCCATTTGGTGGCAGTTTAATATTATCAGAATTACCATGGTAAATACTTTGCCGAATAATTGCGCCAGTATGCACCATTTGCGGATATTTTTTTTGATTTAATGGAAAAGTTGTACATAAAGTTTGGCATTTGTTCGCGGTCAATCGGTTGGCTAAACCTAATGACATATCACTTTCGTGTGCCACAACTTTAATACCAAGACTGGATGCCGCTAAAACGACAGGTAGTGCCACAAAGCCACCTTTAGAGAAAACCACATCAGGTTTTAATTCCTTTAAAATTTTCTTAGCTTCACGCACGCCCTTCCACAGTTTAAATGGAATTAATAAATTTTTTAAAGTTAATGTTCGTCTTAATTTTACCGTAGTAATTTCGTGAAATGGTAACCCATTTTGTTGGGCGATAGATTTTTCAATACCTTTACCACCAATATAAACAACTTTATCAAAAAATGGCTTTATGTAAGGTAATAAAGCCATTTGTGGCAAAACATGCCCCGCTGTGCCACCGCCAGTTAAAATAATTGTACGCATGTTTTATTTATATGTGATTTAACCTAATTCTATTGAACAAACTTTTCCAGCAGTTAATTTAATTTCTTCAATACCATTAATGTTTTTATTCCAAGTTAATTCTTTAGTACGTAATTTACGGAATGCATCATTGAAAACAACTTTAATGGTAGTTGTTTTGCTTGGTAAAATTTTCAAACTTACTTTCCCTTTCGTAGCATCCCAACTCATTGAAACCTTTGCAGCAAAGTCTGTCGCTAAGTTTTTAACGCTACCAATCATTAATGGATCAATTAAAATTGGCAATACTTTCAAAACGCTATCTGAACTTTGCACAACGCAATCAGTAATTGCGGTACCGACACCCATTGAAACAGCGATATCTAAATTCGGTTTATCATTGGTTGTCATACCAGAACCGCGCCAGTCATTTGACAAGAACAAGCCAGATGGAGTTGCCGAACTGTTAACAATTTTAACTAACAAATTTTTAACTTCAGTTACTTCACCAGCATAGGCTAATTGACAAGCAGCCATCACCAAATTACGGGTTGGTTGGCATGCAGCCGCATTACGCACACGGGCTTTCACTGCATTCGCACTGGCTATCGTTGCCAAAATTTCAGCTTCCGGTGTTGCACCTTGAATTACAGCCGGACGATAAATAATTTGTGGATTGTTTGTCATGAAGTTTTTCAACGGGAATAACCCATAACCATGCATAACACCCGCGTTTTCAACTTTATCAACAAAAACAGAATTGGTGTATTCTTTCAAACAACCATCACCATTAACATTAAAAGATGGGATTTTGGTCAACATATCTTGCCAAACTGCAACATCATCCTTAGCCGTATTCAAAATCTTAGCTGCACGCACTAAATTGTTCAACAATGTTTGCAAAGCCAAGAAATCAATTGTAGATGAAGATGCCAAGGCAAAGTTAACTAATGGACGACCCGCTACCAAGTTACCTGGTGTTGCGTTCGGACTATAACTAGGAATAGTTACGTATTTTCCAGAAGCATCAAGTTTCAAGAAATCTGAATAAAAATCAAAAACACCACGCATGAATGGGAAAATTTTACTGCGTAAAGCTTTTTCATCGCCAGTAACTAAATAATATTCATAGAACATATTGGCGGCCAAAGCAGAAGAAGCGATAAAGTGTAAAGTTGCCGAATCAACCGCACCGAACGTCGCGGAATCCATAGCTGTAATACGTGGCACAAAATAACCGCGCATACCATAAACGCGAGCAGCATTCTTTTTTAAATCGGATTCATAATTCATATAGAAATCCAAAAGTCGCAACAACGCATCTGGCGTAAATGATTTTAAAACCCCGGAATACAACAATTGAGCTACACCATCCAAAGCGGCAACACCATTATCACAATTATTATCGGCACACCATAAACCAGCCGGAGTCAATAATGAACCATCCAAACAGATTGATAAATATTTAGAGAAGTTCCACATACGTTCAACTAATTCAGCACAAAGTTCATTGTTATTGGTCTTATCAATGAAATCTTTAAAGTCAGCTTCGGTTTTAACAGTATTTAATTCTAAACTGGTTTCGTCGAAAGCCTTTTTAAATGGAGCCGCATTACGAGTTGCCAATTTATTATAACTATCTTTAATTAAAGATAATTCCATTTTAATTTTATTAAATTCAGTACTTGCATCGCTGTTAACGAAAGGCTTTGCTAAGATGGTCAATTCAGAAACATCTTTTAAAGTAACCGCACAGCCTGCGACGTTGACATTTCCGCCAACCACAATCAAGCGCATTACCACACCAAAGTCACGACCATTTTCACCACGAGAACTGAAATAGAAATAACCATTTTCATATTTAATTTGATTAAATTTACTGGTTGTGTCACAAGGTTGTAATTGAATGGTGACGCGAATTTTACCATTAGATTTATTTACATGGTAAGCAATAACATCAGTTGACTTTGCAATTGAAAGACGACGTACAGTTTGTTCTTTTTCATCAGCCATGAAACTAACCGCCAATTCACCGTTTTTCATATCAGTAATACGTTCATAGTTTGTAATGACACCTGGGTTGTAAAAATCCAATTTTACTTTGACCATTGGTTTTGGTTGAGCTGGAGCTAAATGGCAATTTTTCTTAATAAAAGATTTTTCCAAAATTTGTTCCGCTTCCAACATTTTGCCATCAGAAAACTTTTTACGTAAGGTCACGAAATCATCACTGACATCTTGCAAAACACCATTTTTGCCATGGTGCACCAAGGCGCTGTGATTGATTAAAATTTGTTCATTGGAAATTGCTCCAAGAATTGCTACACCGACGCGACCATTGCCTAAAATACTGCCATCCAAAAATGCGTTTTCCATAAAGGATGCAGGCGTCTTGTTAAATAAAATTGTACTGTCGTATTTGCTCATAATATGAGAAAAATTATACCACAAAACAGATTAAATTTCAACCACTAATTCCCGATTTTTTTGTAAAATTTCACTGTCAAAACGAGTCATAAATTGTCCACTTCGTTTCTGTCGTGCAATCGCATCTTGAATTAAATTATCAATTACCACACCATAGGGAATTTGAGCCTTTAACCACAGGTGATAAGCCATAAATCCTGGCACAGTATTAATCTCATTCAAATAGATTTTTTCGCCTTGAATCATAAAATCAGCCCGTACAACACCATTGGAATTGAAAACACGATACGCACGTTCTGCCAGTGTCTTTATTTTTGTGGCATATCTTTGTAAAAAATCATCATCTGGCGCATGTCCACTTTTTTTTACAAAACCACTGGCAGCATTGTAATATTTTTCATCAAAAGAAAAGAATTTATCGCCACCAACGACTTCTAAACCTGATGTAATGATTTGTCCATTTTCCCGCATCACCGCCACATTAACTTCGCGCATATCGGCAAGATATTCTTCAACAATAACGCGTGAATCCAATGTCAACGCAGTTTCCAAGGCAGATTTCAACTCTTGTTTTGTATGCACTACGGCAACGCCAATAGAACTTCCCTGCATATCGGGTTTTACGACCAACGGCAAAGTCAATTTCACATCTTCTACATTGGCCGTATTCATAATTTGAAATTTGGGTTGTAAAAATCCAGCCGTGGTTAAGATTTGCCGTGTGGCAATTTTACTCTGTTGCAGCCAGGCCGAAACTGAATTACAACTGGAAATAGGAATTTTATAAAACTTCATAACGGCAGCTAAAGTACCATCTTCCCCCATACCGCCGTGACAACAATTAATTACACAATCAAGTTTTTGCCAATCACGAAATACTTTGGCCTTTGCAGCTTTTCCAGAAATATAATCGTCAATTTTACGGCTGCCCACAACGGTCCGATTATCATGTGTTAAATAAATTAAATATACACGATAATTCTCTGTAACATGTTTTACTAAATGCAATCCTGTCAAAATCGAAATATCATGTTCGGTACTATCACCACCGTAAATTACGCCAATTTTTAACATAACTTCTTATATGCAAAACGACAAATTTTGGCATCAATTCAATTATCAAGTTTTTGACCTAATGACTGAAGAGTGTTAAAATTACTATATGAGTCAAAAAGAAGTTATTCAACAAAAATTTGAAACCATTTCAGGGAACGAAGCCGCAGCCCGTACCGCTTACATGTTGACGGAAGCGGCTGCCATTTACCCAATTACACCAAGTTCTGATATGGCAGAATATTGCGACCAATGGTCCGCCAAAGGTAAAACCAACGTCCTTGGCACTGTTCCTTCCGTAATTGAAATGCAAAGGGAAGCTGGGGCTGCTGGTACCCTACATGGCT
>CAMOZC010000032.1 GCA_946630785.1 uncultured Clostridia bacterium
ATGCTCACGAATATGATTTAAAACTTCAGGTACTAAGACATAGGTACCAAGTGAAGCAAAATTGGATGGTGGATTATCTTTTGGTTTTTCGACAATACCTTTAATTTCGTTACCTTTCTTTGGGATGATAATACCGTAACGATAAGCAACTTCTAATGGAATTTGATATGAAGACAAAACACTGGTGTGATTCTTATTAAAATCATCAATTAAAACTTTGTATGGATTTTGTTCTAACATTAATTCATCAGGGAAAATCAACAAGAATGGTTCATTATTAATAAAATCTTTGGCAATCATGGTTGCAGGACCTGTACCTTCCATTTTCAATTGTTTACCAAATGAAATTTTAATATCTGGATACATACCATTAAAATGGTTAACAATACATTCTTTATTGTCGCTGATAATAATAAAGATTTCTTTAATACCAGCCTCAATTGCTTGTTCAACAATTAATTGTAACAATGGTGTTGTTTGTACAGGTAACATTTCCTTTGGTTGTGATTTGGTGTAAGGCATCATGCGGGTTCCTTTACCAGCACAGAGGATAACCGCCTTACGAACATCTTGATTTTTGTTTTTCATTTTTTAATTTTTGTTCCTTTGTTATATTTTTTTATGACGCCGACGTGAGTGACGTCATTAGTTTAGGTTATCATACGAAAATACTTATTACAAATGAATTTCTGTAAATTACTTTATTTCATGCGGAAAAACAATAATTTACCACGTACTTCTTCCGCACGTTTCTTGTCGCGTTCTACTTGTGAAGCATTTTGCAGATGGTAATTATTAATGATTGTGGCAGGTTTGGTAAGAAAAAACAATTCATCAATGATGCGATTGTTACGGAAAGAAAGAATTTTGAAACCAATCCCTAATTTAATCCAAACTAATTGTTCAACAACTTCATCACTGGTTAAAAGATGGGCATTAGTTAAAATTCCCCAAGCGCGCATAACTTTATCAATGATTTTATCTGGTGATTTTTGCCATAATTCACGTTCAAGGTTAAGTTCCATAGCAACGATTTTGGTTATAATTTGATGCATCATTTTTAAAACATCGGCATCATTCATCGTGATGCAGTTTTGGTTGGAAATTTGATAGATGCAACCACTAGAATCACTATTTTCCCCATAGACACCACGAATAGTGATTTTTTGATTATCCAATTCTTTAAAGACATCAACAATTTTTTTGGTAATAGTTAGGGCGGGTAAATAAATCATAACGCTGGCGCGTAATCCACCGCCAAGATTCGTTGGGCATTTGGTAAGGTAACCAAGTCTAGAATCCTTGGCAATTTCAAAATCATTTTCTAATTGGTCGGCGATGCGTTTGGCTGTTTGGTAAGTTTGCCACAATTCATAATGGCTTGTAATTGCTTGAATGCGTAAATGGTCTTCTTCGCCAAGCATAATATTAATAGAATTGTCGTGGTTGGTAACAAGGATACCGGTATTGGCGTTTTGTAAAAAATCAGCACTGATTAAATGTTGTTCAAACAAACTATCGCGCATTGGTAAATCATTTAAGTTAAATGCAGACAAGTCGGGGTTATAGTGGGTAATACTGTTGGCAATGCGTTTAAAAAAACTACGTTCCTTTGTGTCAAAAGGTACATGTGCTAAGTTACGGGCTAAACGGATACGAGTCGTCATAACAAGATTATCTAAATTCATTGATATACGGCTCCAGTTCTTTTTTGAAATTTTGATAGCAATCTGAACAACCAAGGTTACCAGTTTTTAAAAAATCATTAAAATCATAGCCACAGTTGCCACAAATTCTTGATTGCACGTGTGGCACCTTGAAGTTATCAGAAACTTCATCTGGCAATAATTTCGTTGAATATGTTTTCTTAATTGGTTCAAACGGCATAATCATAATTTTAGTATACAATATTTTACAAAAATACTACAATCATTATATGAACATTTCAGGTAACTTAAGACGGATTTGGAATTTTGCTCTGCGGGCGGCACGCAACAATCCGCAAAAGGTTACACCAATTCATTTACTTTATGGTTGCAGTTTAGCGACTGACAGTTTGGCTTGTGCCGTTTTAAACAGTGAAGGAATTACTTCGGAACGAATTGCTGCAACGCCACCAGCTTTCTTCGCGGATAAAACCGTTGACCAAATTTTAAACATGGCCGAAACACAAAGTATGGTTTTTAATCAACCAGAAATATATAGTGAAGCCTTGCTATATGTGTTATGTACAAAATGTAAACAGACCAAAGCCGTGATTGATAAAATCAATTATGGTGCTTCAAAAAGAATTCTACAGAAAATTGATAGTGCGGTTAATGGTACAATTTCCACTAAGCCAGTACAATCACCAGTTCAACCAGTATCAATGAGTAATAATCAAAACTCGGCGGTATCGGTATCTAATACGGTATCACATCAAACGATATCAACAATGTCGAAAAACACAAGTAGTGTCGTTAAAGAAGATTTGTCACCATTGTTACTAGATTATGGGCAAGATTTGACGGCTAAAGCACGCCAGGGCAAAATTGAAAAAATTATTGGTCGCGATGATGAGATGAATCATTTAATTGAAATTCTTTGTCGCAAAACGAAAAATAATCCCGTATTAATCGGTGAAGCTGGCGTCGGTAAAAGTGCAATTATTGAAGGATTAGCAAAACGCATTGTTGAACAACAAGTGCCTGATAATTTACAAAATAAAATTGTTTATTCATTAGATGTAGGTTTATTGTTGGGGGGTGCCAAATATCGTGGTGAATTAGAGGGCCGTTTAAACAAAGTTTTACAAGAATTAAAAGAACGCGATGACATCATTTTGTTTATTGATGAAATTCACAATATTGTTACCAGTGGTAATAAAGAAGGCGAAATGAGTGTTGCCGAAATTTTGAAACCCGCTTTGGCACGTGGTACGTTACGTTGCGTTGGTGCGACAACAATTGATGAGTATCGTCAGTATATTGAAAAAGATCCAGCCTTAGAACGTCGCTTTGATCCTGTAATGGTTTATCCACCGACGTTAGAACAAACTTTGGAAATTTTGGAAGGTTTGAAACCAAGTTTTGAAAATTATCATAAAGTTCAAATTAATCACAGTGCTTTAAATGCAGCGGTTTTAATGTCTAATCGTTATATCTTTGATCGAAATTTACCCGATAAAGCCATTGACGTTTTAGACAAAGCCTGCGCTAAAGCGCGGATTAAATCCGTTCACAGTCTATCGGCAATTACTGAAACAGATATTGCAGCCGTAATTTCTGAAATGACGAAAATTCCTTTAAATAAAATTAATTCTAACGACCAAAAGAATTTAATGAACTTAGAAAAAGATTTACAATCAATTATTATTGGACAAGATAAAGCTATTAGTGTTGTTGCTAAAGCGGTACGTCGTAATCGTAGTGGAATTAATGATGCTAATCGTCCCATCGGTTCGTTCTTTTTCTTGGGTCGTACTGGTGTTGGAAAAACTGAAGTTTGTAAACAGTTGTCACAAATTTTATATGATACCGAAAAAGCATTTATTAAACTCGATATGAGTGAATTTAGCGAATCACACAGTGTCAGCAAATTGGTTGGCGCGCCTCCCGGATATGTTGGTTATGATGATGGTTCTAATCTTTGCAACCGTGTTCGTCATAATCCATATTGTTTAGTTTTATTTGATGAAATCGAAAAAGCACATACTGATATCTATAATTTAATGTTGCAAATTCTAGATGAAGGTCGTTTAACTGATTCGCATGGAAAAGTTGTTTCATTCCGTAATGCTTTGATTGTTATGACATCTAACGTCGGAGTAAGTGAAATTCCCACCGATCGTGATGTTACCCCAGAGGAAGAAGAACAGTTTATTTTAAATGGCATGCGTAAAAAGTTTAGTCCTGAATTTATCAACCGAATTGATAGTGTAGTTGTCTTTAATACCTTAACGCAATCTGATATTGAAAAAATTGTTGCTTTGCAAATGCAAAAATTGGCTAAGCGCTTATCGGCCGCCAGTGTTAATGTCAGTATGCATTACACTGATGCAGTTGTCACTTGGATTGCTGCCCATGGTTATCAAAAGAATTATGGCGTGCGACCAATTCGTCGTTTAATTCAAACACAAATTGAAGACAAAATTTCAGAATTGATTATTACAAACCAAATTCATTTCGCAGATGTTGATGTTGTTGACGATGCTATCGTCGTTCAATCAAGACGTTGATAATTGGTTAAATCAATTGTCCGTGGTTTTGCTACTGGTGGGGTGGATTCTTTGGGTGTGTCATTTTCTTGCTTACGTAGATTTAAAATTTGATTTAATCCACCCGATAATAAAAATTTAATCAATAATGTTTGAATGTCGTTATTATTAGAAAATGAATTATTGTTTTGATTGATATTATTGGAATTGTTACTTGTTGCATTTTGTAACAAATTTAAAACATTGTTTAAGGTTTCATCTTCCATTAACACCTCCTAAAGATTATTGATTTTGAACTGATTGAATAATTTTAACTAACCGGGCGCGTTGGTCTTGGTTTAGCATCGGACCAATGACACGAACGATTTTTTCTATATCATCTAAAGTTCCATTAGATTTTTTGATGCGAATTTGTTCAGCTAATAAATTGGTTAATTCTTCATCACTTAGTCGTGCTAATCGCTCTAAGCTTTTTTGATTAAATTCCATATACTTTTGTATGCTGATTTGCTATAATATGTTCATATGTTTGTTGATAGCGTAAATATTACCATTCAAGCCGGTTCTGGCGGGGCGGGAGTTGCCACATTTTATCGTGATACTTTAACGATGCACGGTGGTCCAAATGGTGGAGATGGCGGACGCGGTGGCAATGTAATTTTTGTCGGAACAAATAATCTTGATAATTTGGTTGGCTTCCATTATAACCAAAGATTTAAAGCTGGTGATGGCGCCAATGGTCAGGGTGGTAATAAAACAGGTGCTGACGGCGAAGACGTAATTATCCCAGTGCCACTAGGTACTAAGATTATGGATGAGGAAGGAAAATTGTTGTGTGATATTACAGCCATTGACCAAAAATATTTGGCACTAAGAGGTGGTGCTGGCGGTTTTGGTAACACACACTTTGCGACCGCTTCACGTCAAACACCAAACTTTTCTAAGACGGGTGTTAAAACTAAACCATATCAGGTACGCCTAGAATTAAACTGTATTGCCGATATTGGTATTATCGGATATCCAAATGTCGGCAAAAGTACTTTACTCTCTGTTATCAGTCGTGCACGTCCTAAGATTGCGAATTATCAATTTACGACCCTTTATCCGAACATTGGTGTAGCACAAGTACGTGGTCAAAATTTATTATTTGCGGATATTCCAGGTTTGCTGGAAGGTGCCAGCGATGGTGTTGGTTTAGGTATCGATTTCTTAAAACATATTGCACGTACCCGTTTGCTCCTACACGTAATTGATATTGCTGCCACCGAAGGACGTGACCCTTATCATGACTACGAAGTTATTAATCAAGAACTAAAAAAATATCATGCTGATTTGGAAAACAAAAAACAACTTGTTGTCTTAAATAAAATTGATAGTGCGACTCCAGAACAAATTAAAGCGTTTAAAACTAAACTTGGACACAAAATTCCTTTGTTTGAAATTTCAGCTTTAAACCATACAGGATTACAAGAATTGCTTGATGCTTGTTTACAAACATTGAATTCAATTCCAAAGCCTGAACCATTAATTGTTGAAACTGTTTTAGAACAGAAGGTTGATAAAAATCAATTTATGGTTACCGGTGGTAATGGTGAATACACTGTTACTGGACCTTTTATTGATAACTTAATTCGTGGTGTTGTTTTGGATGATACAGAAAGTAACCGTTATTTCCAACGTCGCTTGGTACAAAACGGAGTTATTGAACAATTAAAAAATATCGGATTAACCGACGGTGATACAATTCAAATTGCCGGGCATGAATTTACTTATTCTGAATAAAAATAGACATAGACAATTTATATGCTGGTTATCAATTTAAACGTTATCGTCCACATTCGCAACATCGTCACAGTATGTGGATAATCACTATAATTATTTTAATTGTGATTACGGCGAGCAGTGTTGTGGCTTTGTTTTGGCGTGGTTTTAAAATTCAAGATTTTACCGAACAGCTGAAAAGTAAATCACTTACCACGCCAGCAGTTGAAGTCTGGTTAATTAAAACACCTAATTATCCTGAGAAACTAGATGCATATAAAGCTGGTATTAACGCAGCAAAAAACGGGTTTGGCGTTTATGTTTTGCCCGAGAATTCTAATTGGACATGGGTTGCAAGTGCATGTCGTACGGAAAACGAGGCTAGAGAAATATTCAGTACATCAGGATTATCTGATGAATCAATCATCCAGCCATACCAAATCCAAAGTAAAAAAATTTCAATCGAAAAAGATGCTTATGAATCATGCACTCAAATTCTAACCGCGGTACAAGCGGTGATAGATTTACTGTTTAATTTACGAACCACGTTGGCTGCTAAAATGGATTTGAATAATCTAAAAATCGAGTTAACTTCACATTATAACCAAATTCGCACCAATACAGAATCCTTACAAAAACTAAATACTAATTTGCATAGCGAAGTAATTGCAACTATTATCTATACTGCCAATCAAAATATTTTATCATTACAAGCAATTATTGGTTTAAATCAAAGCGATAAAAATGCTCTCGCAACTGTTAACACAGCATTATTAAATACAATTTTCTCGCTAGACAATTTTTAATTGTTTTGCTACCATAATCGCGGGGGAAAATATTTTGGGATTTTCTGAAGAGTTCATCAAGAATGCATCAGCGGAAGTAACTTCTCGTTCAATGCAAGCCGACTACGATTTTATTAAGAAACACATACAAAAAGCCTTAGTCAGGGTTGCACACGTCGCACCATATTTTAAACCTGAAGATGTTGTAATCTATTTACAAGGTTGTTATGCATCCAAAACTAATACCAGTTTCCAAGCCAAATTGGAAGTAATCGTTGAAATAACCAAGACACGTGAATATGATTACGACAACCTAGTTCGTAGTGATGTAAAGATGCGCGATGATTTCTTCGTCGATTTTGAACATTATTTTGATGTTAAACATTTTAAAGATGTTTTAGCAGATGAAATTGGTAAACTCTTAAATACTAAATTAAGGATGACACCGACAACAATTTTGGTTCCTGCGTTTGGTAAATTGCAACATTCAATTGACATTTTTCCTTGTTTTAAATATAAATTTTTCCGTCCAGAGGGCGGTAGTATCCGTAGCAAATTAGTTTATGACCAAAACTTAGATGAACACTTTTTAATGTTTACAAATTTGCATGCGGTTAACGGTGAATTGAAAGACTCCATGACTAAAGGAAACTTTAAACGCATGGTACGTTTCCTAAAAAACCTAGTTGCAATCAGCGCTCGTGAAAATAATTTGATTCACCCAGTTCGTGGCTATTACATCGAATGTTTATTATACAACGTACCTAATGAAATGTATTTCACTACCGATGGTAAATTATCATCAATCTTCTTGAAAATAATCAACTGGTTGAATTTTGCTAATTTAGATGAATTTGTTTGTCAAAATCAGATTTGGACTCTATGGGGTAATGCGGATGGTTTCTGGGACCAGGGGTCAGCACGCCAGTTTATTAATGACGTGATTGAATTCTATGAATCCTTCCCCGAAAAGCGAACTGAAATTATTAAAGAAGAAGCCTAAGCATGATTGTTAAAATACTTAACCAAAACACGATTCAGGTAAATGATTTAAACCAATTTGACCCATATGCGATTCTGCATAGTGGTCAAGTTTTTCGTTATTGGCAGACTGAACGTGGCTGGTTGGTTATGTCTGGAAATCATTGGGCTGAGATTGGCTTGAATTCCAACCAAATGATAATTAAATGTGATGATACCCAATATTTTTATCGTTACTTTGATTTTGCAACTGATTATCAAATCATTAAACAAAATTTAAATATTCCAAAATTACAAAATGCACTTGTATGCGGGGGTGGCATCCGTATTTTACAGGCGGAATTTGTGGAAATAGTTTTGTCGTTTATTATTTCGGCTAACAATAATATTAAACGTTTTACAAAAACAATTAATGCAATTTGCGAACGGTATGGTGATATGACCGCTTGCGGACAGCACGCATTTCCTTCATTAGAGCAGTGTGCAATGATTACCGAAGAAGATTTTAAGCAGTTCGGTTGTGGTTATCGTGCACCATATTTAGTCAAAGCAATTCAACAATTAAAACAACTTGATTTTAATCAACTACAAAAACTTGATAATCACGAATTGCAACGTATCTTGTTAGAAATTTACGGGGTAGGCCCCAAGGTTGCTGCATGCATTATGTTATTTGCTTTTCACCGTTTAGATGTGGCACCAGTTGATACTTGGATAAAAAAAGCTATCGCGCAATTATCACCTAAAGAACAAAACAGTATTTTGTGTGGCCCATATGCTGGAATTGCACAACAATATATTTTTTATTATTTACAACATTTACATAAGGAAGTCCTTTAATAAAAAAAGACCAACATGGGTCGGTCTTTAAAATGGTGGAAGGGGATGGATTCGAACCATCGAAGTCGTGAGACGACGGATTTACAGTCCGTAGCATTTGACCGCTCTGCAACCCTTCCGAATGTTTGTAATATAACATAAGAATTCATCGTTCGCAACTATTTATTTTTATCCGTATGTAATCAAGAGTTAAATTGACGAGAAATTAAATTCAAGATAAAATAACAAACATGGAACTTTTCTTAGCAATTTTGATGTTTGTCGCTGGTATGATTTTAATTATCAAGGGTGGCGATTGGTTTGTTGATAGTGCCACTTGGATTGCTAAGGCCGCTAAAATTCCGTCCTTTATTATTGGAGCGACTATCGTCGGGCTTGCGACCTCGTTGCCCGAAGTCATCGTTTCAATTGTTGCCAGTGTGCAAGGCAAAAATGATATGGCAGTTGGTAAT
>CAMOZC010000033.1 GCA_946630785.1 uncultured Clostridia bacterium
TCTTATTAGGTTTCACATTGTCTTTAGATGACTTTGTAATTACTCAATACAACAACAGTGGCGTACCAACCATTTCCACAGTCGTTTATGGTGCCATCAGCCGCCGCGACATTCCAAATGCTTTTAAAGCCTTAACCACGATTATTTTCTTAGTTATTTTAATTGTTTTAATCGTGATGAATTTAAACGCCGCCCGCGTCCGCAAAGGCATTAAAATCAGCCGCAAAGTTACCGCTGCTATTTTAGCCGTTGTCATTTTGTTGGCTTGCGGTGGTATCATTCCAATGATTGCTTCCCACTTGACTCCGCGTAACTTAGTTTTAAAAGTTTACAACTGGGAAGACTATATTGCGACTGGTGCCCAATCCGACGATGATTTATTAGCTGAATTTGAAGATTATTACCGTGATATTTTAAAATCACAAGGTGTTAAGAACGCGGATAAATTCCACATTGAATATCACACCTTTACTGATAACGAAGAATTATATTCTAAAATCAATACTCAACATTCTGACTACGATTTAATTTTCCCATCCGAGTACATGGTCGAAAAAATGGCTAGCGAGGGTTTAATCCAGCCTATTACTGAATCACGTGTTTTAAATAATAACGATAATGAAGTTGAATTGGATAGTAACATTCTTTCGCGCACCGCTGCTTTCACCACCGTTTACGATGGAAACGGCAATGTGCAGGCCGACCAAGTTTGGGCAATTCCCTATATGGTTGGTACCGTCGGTATCATGTACGACACCGCGGTAATTGAAGCCATGGAAGACGAAACTAATCTCTCCGTTAGTGATTTTGAAGACATGCTGAAAGAATATGGTTTTGGTGTCTTATTCGGCGAAGGTGAATCCAGTAAATACAGTGGTCGCATTACCATGAAAAAATCCGCCCGTGATTCCATTGGTATTGCTATGATTTACGGCGCCCAACGCGACAGTAATACCGAACACAAGATTGATGAAGATGCTGATTATTTAGCCGCCATTAAAAACAGCGATGACAACAGTATTTTGTCCGATATCTTAAACATGGACGGCGACTATAACATTGATTTAGCCCGTCAAATTTTGTTAGAACAAATCAACACCATGCACCCGATTTATGAAAATGATAATGGCAAAAAATCATTCATGAACCCGGACGACGATTCTTTCGCTTACGGTTTGTTCTGGAGTTGCGATGCTGGTCTTGCTATGATGGAAGCTATTGACGAAAACGATTACGACAGTTTGCGTTACTATGCCCCACAAGGCACTAACCTTTGGACCGACAACTTTGCAATTCCAACCTATGCACAAAACCTTGATGCCGCTTATGCTTTCATGAACTTTATGTTAACTGACACCAACGCCGCCCGTAACGTTGACTATGTTGGTAGTCAAATGGTTGCCACCGGTGAAGCAATTGACGAATTAAAAGCCGATTACTACGTACCTGGTTATGAATACGACGATGAAGATAATGTCGTCGTTGACCCAAATGTTAACCTGTCGACTGTTGATATTTTTGATGCTGATATTAACTTGGGTGTCGCCGTTTTCCCAACCGAAGACAATGTTAAATACGCGGCAATTATGCACAACTTCGACAAAGCCAAAGAAAAATCCGTTAACAATTTAATGTTAGACATTCAAAACAAAGCCGCTGAGTTAACCGAAAACGAAGGTGGTACCATTAACTGGTTCTTGGTGGCAATCGTTGTATTCGCCGGTGGTGCGTTTATCTGGTGGGGTACTTACAAACTCCTGCACCGCCGCCCACGCGCAATTTCAGGATCAGTACATCACTAAAAAATAGATCGTTAACAAGAAAAAACCTGCCCCTCCGGCAGGTTTTTTACACTTAGTATCACTTATACACTACATCACTAATCGTATAGTAAGGAATAATTGCATGCTTACCTAAATAAACCAGCGCTAATGTGTATGCCAAAGCTCCAGTCATTGCGATTATTTGAATTACCAAGCGCACGCGTGTTTGTTTAATGTTACTGATGATATTTGTAATTAGAAAAATCCCTGCCCAAGAGAATGGGACTGTCAAACGCTCGTAAACATAATATTGCGGTGAAATCAACGCTAATAAATAAAACAACATGGCAAAAAAATAAACGTTCAAAAACAAATCATATTGCCTGTTAACACGTTCATGATAATGCATATTATACCAACATTTATACACAAAAAAACCAACAAATGAAAGTAAAGCCAAGATACATTCGATAGTGTCCATTAATTTCCAATCAAATACGCCATAAGCACCAGCCATATAATAGCGGTAATAATAGTCTTTACCAGTGATGGTACCAAAAATTTGCACAACTTTATTATCAAAATGTAGAAAAACTAAACCTAAAAAGACAGCTTCTACCCAAATTAAGATTTGCCAAAAATTTGACTTGAATACAGAAAATACCACCATCGGAATGAATAAGATTGCAGTTGGTAGATGGAATCCAGAAGCAAAAACAATACATAGTATAAAAAGTTCTGGCACTTTTTTTCTGCGGTAAATGAAACTTGTCGCCAACGCACATAGCGACGCCGCAACACATTGGCGAACAGTACTAAAGCCACGTAGGTACAAAACACACGCCACCATAAAAAACATCAATAAACCAACATTTTGTTTGGTTATTCTCCCGGCAAAGTAGACGCATAAAACAATAATTGCAGCACACACAATTAACACAAAAGTAAAACCATACTCAGCACCAACTAGCCAAAAACAAATCCGCATTAAATTTTTATATAGCCACTCGTATGAAGAAATTGCACCATTACTTTCAACTACCTGCCGCCATTCTTTGTAGTAAAACCTCAAATCAAAACCAGTCTCATAATCACGTAAACCAGCAAATAAAATCAAAAACCCCAAAGTAAACCACAACACCGCCCGATTGATTACTTGGCGATCACGTTCTGCAATTTGTGCATTTTTAGGTTGATATTGTACATATGGTAAATCTTGTGTCAAGCGTGGCACTTGAAACAATAAATAAACCAAAACCGCTAACATAGCATAAATCATATTTTTTCTCCCACAACCATGTTTTGGTACAACTCAAGTAAATAATTAGACTGGTTATTTTGATCAAATTGACGAAAAAAGTCGGGTTCGGTCTGTCCATGCTTTTGTGCTAATATTATATCAGCCCAAAGTTTAGCGTTACTTAATGGTAAATATGTTACTTTTGTAGAAGGAACGTGACGGTCGGCTTCACGCGTAATTGTCTCCGACAAAACACAAGGTAGACCGTTATATTGTGCTTCTACTGATACACCTGGCAAACCTTCATACAAACTAGGCAAAACAAAGACGTCCATTACTTGATAATAATCAGCTATATTAGTTTGATTAGGCAAAAATATAACCTTATCCGTAATACCTAAACGAGCAACTTGGCGTTGTAATTTAACATAATCAGAACCTTCACCAATAATCAACAACAACGCAAGCGGTTGCTTCTTTACAACCTCAGCGAAAACACGCACTAACCATGGTTGGTTTTTTTGTCGTGTTAAACGTCCGACATGCCCCACCACTAATTGATGGTTATCAATTTTTAATTGTTTACGCATCATTAAGCGTTTGGTATTATCAAAAGCACATGGCACCAAATTTAGTGCATTATAAATAATTGTTACTTGTTTATTATCGACAGCATTCTCACCGAACATAGCGGCACCAGAATATTCAGACACCGCCCACAAATGTGTAGCAACTTTCTTAATATTCGGACGAATCAAAGATTTAATCGTGGTTTTCAACAAATCTCGCATGTTGTTGCCCGAATGTGCATGTGCAATACGAATCGGCACACCAGCCGCCTTCGCTGCTTTTAAGGGAAAATAACTTAATTCGTTAATATGTGCATGCACTATGTCATATTTTTCCCGACGGAAAATTTCGCGTAAAACTTTTTGATAATACAAAGGCCTTGTCAGTGGTGGCACAATAAAAACACGACCACCCAAACTTTCAATCTTTTCTCGATTGATAAACATACCAGTATTTTCAACAAAAAAATCAAATTGAACTTGACTGTGATCCATTGCCGCATACATGCGCATAAAAGTGGCTTCACTGCCACCAGCATCGGTATGTCTCCACACATGTGCTACACGAATCATTCATTCCATAATATCATAAAACTTCTTATAGTGAATAGCTAATTTATTAAATAGCCCACCACTTAACGGGCTATTTTATGATTTTTATTATTTGTGGCGGCGCTGGCTAATTACAATACCAATAACGATGCCGGCGATAATCAAAAAAAAAACACCTGCAGATGTTCTCGCGATGCCCCGACTCAAACCATTTATCCACAATAAAATGTAAATAACTTTTCATTTCGGGTTGAAAATAGGTTTAATGGAAAAAAATTACTGACAATAATTATTTGATTAAAATGCCACCGCCCAAGACAATGTCGTCATCGTAAAGTACCGCGGCTTGACCCGGAGTAATGGCGCGTTGTGGTTGGTCAAAAATAATTTTGACACGGTCGGCGGAAATTACTTCCACTGTGGCGGGTTGTTCTTTTTGGTTATAGCGAATTTTGACATGGCAATGAAATTGTTGTTTTTGTGGTACGCCGTTAATCCAATGGAATTCGGTTGCTACCGCTTCTGGTTGTAACAGTTCATCACGACTGCACAAACAGACCGTATTATTTTCCGGACAAATTGAACAAACATATAAACGTTCCGCCGCCGAAATCGACAAGCCTTTACGCTGTCCCACGGTATAGTGAATAATACCACGGTGCTGACCTAAAACTTTACCGTCTTTGTCAACAAAATTACCCGCGGGATAAGTCTTACCCGTATGGTGTTCAATTACTTTGGCGTAGTCGCCATTAGGTACAAAACAGATGTCTTGGCTTTCGTGTTTATCTGCATTAACAAAGCCATTAGCGCGAGCAATTTCCCGCACTTCGGTTTTCTTTAATTCACCTAAAGGGAACATGGTGTGAGCCAGCTGTTCCGCGGTTAAATTGTACAAAACATAACTTTGGTCCTTGGTTAAATCCAGGGCTTTTTTCAAATAGTATTGTTCACCGTTTTTTTTAATGCGGGCATAATGTCCTGTCACGATGTAGTCGCAACCCAAAACCTTGGCGCGCTCATAAAGTTTGTCAAACTTCATGTAACGATTGCAATCAATGCAAGGGTTTGGCGTAATGCCTTTTTCGTAACAAGCAATGAATTTGTTAATAACCTTAGCGCGGAAGTCATCGGTAAAATTAAACACATAATATGGAATTTGCAAACGATTCGCCACGCTTCGCGCATCCGCGACGTCATCTAAACTGCAACAAGTTTTTTCGTTGGATACTGCCGCGTCTTCGTTCGCGTAAAGTTTCATGGTACAACCAATGCAGTCAAAACCTTTCTGCTTGGTTAACAAAGCCGAAACACTAGAGTCAACTCCACCACTCATGGCGATTAATGCTTTCATCTACCACCATTATATAACCACACAGGTAATTTGTAAATTTTGAAATTAAAATAGATTATGGTCTTGATTTTACCCAGTGAGCGTGATAAATTATTGATAGAAACAGGTTAAAGCAAAGGAGTCATTTATGGATAATAAAATCGGCACTTTTACCAAACAATCATTTCCAAAAACATCAGTTAAACTTTCACCAGAGGAAGTTCGTAATCGTTTAGACCATATTACACAAGAGCTTATTGATATGAATGGACCAATTGAAGGCTGGGATGAACGGATGAAGGAATGTTTAGGCGAATTGCGTATGTACACCATTTGCAAACAGACTACCGAAGTTGTAGGTTTAGAACGCCAATACGAAAGTCGCAACTCCATTGATGATTAAACAAAAAAGGTCCGACCGGGCTTTTCTTTTGACATTAAATAAACTACGCCATGATTTATGTGAAATGGTATACTGATTTTGTGGATATAAAAAAAGATACTTGGAAATCACACGTTTTAATACCTAGACAGTTGTTAAAACCATATGCCTTTAAAGTTCAAAACAAGGGGAAATATGTTAATATACTAGACTTAAAATCTAACGAAATTAAACAAGAGAAAATAAATAATTTAGATGCAGAACTTAAATATTATAACAAAGACACTGAAAATTATTTGGATGAAAAAATTGAAAACCCTTTTGCAAGAACTATTAACACAATAAACAATCTTTTTGTAAAAGAAAATAATGGTATTATTTTTAAAAGAAATGATTTAATAAATATAAGAAAATTTTTTCAATATTCGTTTTTAAGAAATCCTGAATTTTATAAACAATTTTGTAGAAAAGTTACAGACAAAACTAACAAGTCGATACCAGTAAATTTCAATCACAGCGAATTATTGGGGTTTGCTTCAATACTTGATAAAGTGTTTCAAGACATAAGGATTTTTATCCTATTAAATGGACAAAATGGCGAAAACAAATTTGTCACTCCACATAGTGTTGTTTTTGAGTTAGATTCGTGTACAGCGTTAAAAACAGGACAAATAATTACATTATTTGGTATAACAATAAATCCTAATGTCGTTTTATGTATTGCACCATTTCAATCAAAAACTGACCATGTTGATGTAATTAAACTAGAAGACAAAGATGTTCAACAGATAAATGAAAACATTTATTCATTTGAATTAAATCGTAAAAACGATGTTAAATACCTAGTAGGAAAGGAAAATGATTTGTTGAAACTAAAAAACCATGACTATTAATCATGGTTCGGATTAGGTTTGTAATGGCAGGGGTAGCAGGATTCGAACCTACGAATGCGAGAGTCAAAGTCTCGTGCCTTACCGCTTGGCGACACCCCTACGGTAATATTCAGTATTATACATGATAAGTCATGATTTGTAAATAAAAATTGTAAAATATCTCACCGGGTATTGATTTTGTTTTTTTAACTATGTTAAAATACATTAACAAAAGGAGTTGAAATCATGGAAAAATTAACTCATCTTAATAATAACATGTTAGCCAGCGTTATCGGCGAAAAGTTGGCCAAATTAACTAGTGGAAAAATTTCTTATGACGAAGCCCTACAAGAAGTTAACGCCATTGAAAATTTGTACGAACAAATGTACGGTGACCGCGCAGGCTGGAGTGATGCATTAAAAAAATCAATTAATGGAATTCGCTCTAATATTATCGAATTTTATTCTAAAAACGGTTTAGGCATTGGTTTCAGTAAATAAAGTACTCTTGTTTTTCATCAGTAAATATGATAAGATATCGCCTAAATAAGGAGAAAGAATTATGGAACAAAAAAAGACACATTTAAATAGTGATATTATCGCGCAAAATATTGAAATGCGCATGGATAAAATTTCGGCTGGCGACTTGCCATTTGCGGCGGCGGCCGAATTATTGAGCGAAATCAAAAATTACGTTTCAAGGTTGAATTCCGCTGAAGCCGAACGCTACACCCCTTACGTAGAAGCAATGCAAGAACGCATTGAGCGCCACTACTTAATTTATGGCTTGAATAATGAACAACGCCCAAAAGATTTATAAAACAAATTTTTTACCGATATTAAAAAATGGCCCACTCGGTCATTTTTTGTATGCAGCATTGTTTGGCAGGGGTCAAATAACATGGAGAGAACACAATATAATTGGTAGCAATTTAATTATTTGTTATAATAAAACGTGAATAATATTAACAATGACCGTAAAACCGACCCTAAATATTGGACGCAGTTTGACGAAACGATTGAAAGTTTACATATCGAAAAATTAGTTTTGTTAAACAATAAAAAAGAAGAAGAACGAATTAAAAATTTAATTTCCACCGCGGTTACTAAAAATGCTTATGTTGCGTTTATGTGGTACGATGTTTACCATTTTTTTAAAACTGGTTATTCGGCACAACTAGAAATTTTTGAAACTGATAGTTTTGAAATTTTATTAAAGCAAAGTAAAAACTACAATGGCGAAACGAATTTGTGTATTTTAGAAATTAAAGATATTAATATAAACAATATTACTGCTTTTGAAAAAATTATAAAGCAAGTTGGTTTGCTAGCAATTGTAGTAAATCCAGAATTCTTGCATAAATATCGATTCAATTGTCTTTGCCATACCCATTAAAAGTAGTATTGTTACAAAACCTATTTGCACATAAAAAGAATAATGGTATGATTTATTGGAGTTAAAGTTATGTCTAATGATGAAAAATTGAGAGCTTTAAATAATTTAGTTTCAGATATAGATTGCTTAGAACCATTATATGAATGGACAAATGATTTAAACATTTTTAATCTGCTTAAATTAAATCGCATGGAAATACGACATAGTAACATGCTTGCTTGGCTATTAAATCCAAATGCTTTACATGGTCTAGACGATAAATTATTAAAGAAATTTTTAATTTACTCCACCAAGGGCACAAAGATTAACATCATGAAAGGACTTACCCCAGTCGATATCGATTTAATGGATTTAGATGATGCAATTATCGAAAGAGAAAAAGATCATATTGATATCAAAATTGTGTCGGAAAGCAATCATTTAATTATAGCAATTGAAAACAAAATTGATTCTACAGAGCGCCCTAACCAGTTGGAAAGCTATAAAGAGAATTTATTAAAAGATTATCCCAATAATTATCACTTTGTACTTATATATTTAACTCCTAACGGAGATGAGCCATCAGACCCAGATAATTGGGTAAGTATGAGTTATGAATTTATATTAGAAGAAATAACAAATCTAATTGCAGTCTATAAAATAAATGACAAAGCTCGATTATACATAGAAGACTATATAAAAACAATAAGGAGAAATATTATGGAAGATAAAGAAATTATAAATATATGTAGAAAAATATATCTTAAA
>CAMOZC010000034.1 GCA_946630785.1 uncultured Clostridia bacterium
CAGGTCCCAAGGGTTCGGCTGTTCGCCGATTAAAGTGGTACGCGAGCTGGGTTCAAAACGTCGTGAGACAGTTTGGTCCCTATCCATCGTGGGCGTAAGATATTTGAGGGGATCTGACCTTAGTACGAAAGGACCGGGTTGGACGCACCGATCGTGCACCAGTTGTAGTGCCAACTGCATAGCTGGGTAGCGATGTGCGGATAGGATAAATGCTGAAAGCATCTAAGCGTGAAACCTGCCCCAAGATGAGATATCTCAATTATGTAAGACCCCTTGTAGACAACAAGGTTGATAGGTCATGGGTGTAAGCATAGTAATGTGTTTAGCTGAATGATACTAATAGGTCGAGGGCTTGTTCTTTTGGAGCAAGTAAATTATAGAAGTTTTACCTTGCAAATGCAGTGTATGCGTGTCATGTTCACGTCCATTACTTGCGTTTATTGCTATGGGGTAACACCTGTTCCCATTCCGAACACAGCAGTTAAGACCATAAACGCCGAAACTATCTGGCTGGAGACGGCCCGACAATCTAGGTAGACGCAAGTTCCATTAAAAACCCGTTCGCAAGAGCGGGTTTTTTGTTTGCGTTTTGGCGGGTTGTTTGTTATACTAGTCGTTATTCACTGTGAATAGAGTTTGGAAATGATAGAAATGAAAAAAAGTAAAATTAGACCAGAATGCAACATGCGTGCATTCTTTGAAAGAAGACAACGTAAATTGCAAAATCAAGAAAATTACATTGGTAAGGGTAAGATTGAATCATCTGTTAAAGCTAATATTGTGTATGGGGATTCATTGTGGGCCCCAGATTTGGCAGCAAGTACATTGATTGAGTTTGATACCAAGAAACCTCAAGAAGAGAAAGGTTTGTTGGATTTCTTTGATAATTACATTGAAAATCATCGCGATAATTATGGTGTCGATTACGATGTGATTTTCATGCCAAATGGCAAGGTTGCCGATTTACAGGTTAATGACCCGGTGTTGTTGAACCAATTTATCAAACGTTTCGTTGAATTAGATAAAATGAACGTTACCGTTGATAAGAAGATGAAACTTAGTGGTAAATATGACGCAAATGCAGAAAAGATGGTTGCGGAAAAATTAGCAAAAATGAAACAAAGTTATGAAGAAAACCAAAACAGAGACTGGGATAAAACAATCTAACCGATAAAATTGGGGATTGTAATTCAAAATTTTATTTGATAAAATAGGCGAATAGACACAAAGGAGTTCCAATGAAAAAGAAACAATTAGTATCAACAGTTAAAACTAAACAGGGGTTTAAGATGTTATCTGGCATGGTAGCTCGCGCCGAATGTGGGGCTAGTTATGACATGTTTATTGATTATAAAAATCAACACCAACTTAATTGGGCGGAAAAAAACTATGGTGGCACATTGTATGGAAGTTATCAAAGATTAAACCGTCCCGATGGAAGTACCACGGGTTGGTTTATGTGTCGAAATAAAAAATGCTTCGAAGAATTGGCGGAACAAATTATTACGGCTGGTGTTAATGTACAAATCGGTGAAAGTTTGATTGGTGGTAAATTTGATGCAGACGTACGCAAGGTTTTTGATACTAATTTGCGCGAAATGGAATATGCTTATGTGTGTGATATGATGGTAGAGCATAGTACGACAATTTAATTGTAATCTAATCTCAGTGAAAACCCGCTCAATTTGAGCGGGTTTTTGTTTGTCTGTGTGAAATTTGGCAATAATTACCTTATTAAAAGGGGTAATGATGAAATTAAAAGACAGTCAAACTTACGAAAATCTAGCCAAGGCCTATGCTTCGGAATGTCAGGCACGTACGCGCTATGAATTCATTGAGTATGGGGCGCGTTATAACGAATACAAAAACATCGCCGATGTGGTGGATGAAATTGTTTATCAAGAATTCAACCACGCGCGCATGCTGTATACTTTTATTCAACAGGGAGAAGATAAACAAATTGATAACATCAGTTTTAGTGGGGGATATCCTTTCCGTGAAAAATGGGAATTGATGGATAATTTGCGGCTGGCGGCGATGGATGAGAAAGATGAAAGTGCCATGTACACAAAATTTGCCGAAACCGCGAATAAAGAAGGTTTTCCCGAAGTTGCTGAATTATTTCTACAAATCCGACAGGTCGAAGAATATCACCGCACAATTTTCAATGAATTATATGAACAAATGAAAAATAAAACGTTATATAAAAAAGAACAGCCTGTAACCTGGGTCTGTGCGGATTGTGGATATAGCGCGGTGGGTACAGAGCCATGGGATGAATGTCCACTGTGTAAGGCCAAGCGTGGTTCAGTAAAACTGATTTTGCTGGCGAAGATGGCAAATCATAAATATGTGGAGAAATAGTGTTTAATGTTACCAGCCCGTACATAGTGCGGGTTTTATTTTGTCTTTTTAAGATAGTGTTCGGTCGCGACTTTGTCACCGCTGAATAGAACACGGGTGACGCGGTCACCGTGTGCGGCGACAATTTCGTCGGACATGATGTCGACAGCGTCCGCGGTAAGGTAAGTCTTGTTTTGTTGGTCGATGACAATATTCCCGGCGACAAGATATGGTTCACGGTCAAAATTGACGGGTAAATCGTGTAAATCAGTTTTGTTGATAATTTGTATCAAATAAGTGTTTGGAGCAATCTGGGTGGTATTGGTGACGTTATAATAGGCGTTATGTGTGGCAGTAGAGATAAAAATGTCGTTGTCTTTGAACCAATCAATCAGTAAAGCTTCACCTGTCTTTAGTGTGACAGTGTATTCGTGGTTAATTGTCACTGTGCCGTGATGCTGTAAAATAAATTGTACAGATTCCATGATTAATGCTATCCTTATATGTATGAATTTAATCTCGGAAAAAGACGCAAGTTTATTGAATCCATTGTATCTGGCTTTCGTTGGCGATGCAGTATGGTCTTATAATATCCGTGCGGTACTATTATTGGAAAATGTCGCGAATTACAGTAAGGCTGGTGAAATGCATAATATCGCGACAACTTATGAATGTGCTAATTTCCAAAGCGAAATTTATCAGCAGTTAGAACCAAATTTTACTCCGCTTGAAAAGGACATTGTTAAACGTGCTCGTAACGCACATAACAACAATATTCCAAAATCGGCAACGTTGGCTAATTATAAACGCGCTACGGCGATTGAAGCTTTAATTGGGTTCTGGCATTTGACCGGCAACTTGGGTAAAATTAATACCGCGTTAAATATTGCACGAATGAAGGAGATTCAATACTGATGTTAATTGAAGGAAGAAATAGTTTAAACCAAGCCTTAGATGGTAATGGCACCATTGATAAAATTTTGGTTTCGCAAAGTATGCGTGACCAACATTTATTTGAACGCATTAAAGCTTCGGGTGTAACTTATCAATTAGTAGATAAAGCCACTTTGGATAAAATTAGTAAATCGAAAAATCATCAAGGGGTAGTGGCTTACGTCACAAATTATCAGTATTTTGATTTGAAAGAAGTGATTGAGAATGCTTACGCACAAGGTAAGCAACCATTGATGTTAGTTTTGGATGGTATTGAAGATCCACACAATTTAGGCAATATCATTCGTACAGCCGAATGTATGGGCGTTGATGGCATTATTTTACCCAAGAATCGTAGTGTAACGGTTAATGATACGGCGATGCGTGTCAGCCAAGGGGCCGCTTCTAACGTCCAGATTTGTAAGGTTGTTAATGTTAACCAAGAAATTCAACGTTTAAAGGATAAGGGTTTCTGGGTTTATGGCGTTGAATTGGGCGGTGTTGAGATTTCTAAAGTTAATTTAAAGGGTCCAATTGCTTTGGTCATGGGTAGCGAGGGTAATGGTATTCACCAATTAACTCGTAAATTAGTTGATGGAATTGTCACAATTCAAATGCATGGAAAAGTTAATAGTTTAAATGTCGGTAGTGCTACCGCTATCGCGTTATATGAAGTTAATCGCCAAAGAGGTTTATAATGAATTTTGATTTTGATAAGAATGATGAACGATGGGTTCGTACAGTTGTTCGTTCTTTGATACGTAAATACAGTATTTTTGGCATTGATGAAGAAGATCTTTTTCAAGAAGGTTTCGTGGCGTTTATTAAGGCTAAAATGACGTACAGAGAACAAAGTACGGCCAAGTTTGAAACTTATGCCAGTACAGTCATTAATAATCACGTATTGGATTATTTACGTCATTTGCATGAACCAATGGTAATTCCACCAGAACCACCAAAGATTAAAGACTCGGCCTTGTGGGAAATTTTAAAAAAGGTTTTACAGGAACATTGTGACCCGCTAGAGCGCTCGATTTTTAATGCCTATTATAAGGGTTTTTCTTACCAAGAAATCAGTGCAATCTTTGAAATAAACAAAAAGAAAGTCGATAACACCATTCAGAAAATTTTGAAACTTGCTCGTTCCATTTATAAGAATTAACCTGATTGAAATAAGCCGAAAAATGGGTTATAATAAATAATTATGTTGGATGAGATTGTAATTACGGGTGCTCGGGAAAATAACCTGAAGAATGTCGATGTAACTATTCCAAGAAATAAATTGGTGGTTTTTACTGGTGTGTCGGGTAGCGGTAAAAGTAGTTTAGCTTTCGGTACTTTGTATGCCGAGGGACAACGTCGTTTTATGGAAAGTTTAAGTTCCTATGCACGTATGTTTTTAGGTCAAATGCACAAACCCGATGTGGACAAAATTACTGGTTTGTCGCCAGCGATTGCAATTGACCAAAAAACCACCAATAACAATCCCCGTTCAACGGTTGGGACTGTTACCGAAATTTATGATTATTTGCGTTTACTCTATGCGCGTATTGGTATTCCACATTGTCCACATTGTGGTAAAGTGGTTGAGCGCCAAACGGTTGACCAGATTATTGACCAGATTTATCAGCACTGCGCTGGACAACAAATTCATATTGAAGCACCGATTGTGCGTGGTGCGAAAGGAAGTTTCGAAAAGCGTTTTGAAGAATTGCGCAAGAGCGGTTTTGTGCGGATTAAAATCGACGGAAACATGTGGACATTGGACGAAGAGATTAAGCTTGATAAAAATCTCAAGCACAACATTAATGTCGTTATCGACCGTTTAAAGGCTTTAGAAGACGAACGTACGCGTTTAGTCGATGGAATTGAGATTGCCTTAAAACTAACGAACGGTTTGGTAACGATTGTTTGTGGTGACGTGACACATACATTTTCTGATAAGTTGGCTTGCGTCGATTGTGGTATTTCAATTTCAGAATTGGAACCACGCAGTTTCTCTTTTAACAGTCCATTTGGTGCTTGTGAACATTGTAATGGGTTGGGCTTTGTCGCGCGCATTGACCCCGAAAAATTGCGTCATTGTCAATTTGAATCAATTCGTTATATGACACCGGAAGAAGCGATGAAACGCTATCGTGAGACCTCTAGTGAATATATGCGTAATGCTTTGGGCAAAATGATTATTGAAGATGAGTGTCCCGCTTGCCATCGTCAGAAATTAAAACCCGAAGTTTTAGCGGTAACCGTTGGTGGGTATAATATTGCCGAATTAACGGCACTTTCAATTACTGCCATGATGCAAGTTATTCGCCAATTGGAATTGACTGGTTCAGCAGCGTTAACAGCACAACCAATCGTGAAAGAAATTTTGGCACGTTGTCAATTCTTAGTTGATGTTGGTTTGCATTATCTCAGCCTGTCACGTAGTGCAGGTACTTTGTCGGGGGGGGAAAGTCAACGTATCCGTTTAGCCACACAAATTGGCGCCGGCTTAGTCGGTGTGCTGTATATTTTAGATGAACCCAGTATCGGTTTACATCAACGTGATAATCAAAAATTATTGTCAGCGTTAATGCATTTGCGCGACCTAGGAAACACTTTAGTAGTAGTAGAACACGACGAAGAAACCATCCGTAGTGCGGACTTCATTGTGGATGTCGGACCGCGCGCGGGCGTGCATGGTGGTGAAGTGGTTGTAGCTGGTACCGTGCAGGAAGTTATGAATTGTGAACGTTCGGTAACTGGTCAGTTTTTGTCGGGACGTGAGCAAATTTGCGTGCCAACTAAACGTCGTCCAGTAAACGAGAAAAAGATTTGGGTACGTAATGCTACGACCAATAATTTACAGAACATTGACGTCGCTTTTCCAGTCGGCGTGTTAACAGTAGTTACTGGTGTATCCGGTAGTGGTAAAAGTAGTTTGGTTAACTATGAATTATACCAGGGACTTCAGAACGGCCTTGGTAAGCCCTACATTGACAAAATCATTCGAATTGACCAAAGTCCAATCGGACGTACACCACGCAGTAATCCAGCCACTTATACGGGCTTATGGACGTTAGTGCGCGAATTGTTTGCTGCTACTAAAGAAGCCAAAGAACGTGGTTTTGCACCAGGTCGTTTTTCGTTTAACGTACCCGGTGGGCGTTGTGAAAATTGTGAAGGTGATGGCACCAAAAAAATTGAAATGCATTTCTTACCAGATATCTATGTCAAGTGCGACGTGTGTGATGGTAAACGTTTTAATCGTGAAACTTTGTCGGTTACTTATAAGGGTAAAAATATTTGGGATATTTTGGAAATGACGGTCGATGAGGCTTGTGAATTCTTTGCTCATCAACCACTCATTTTAAAGCGTTTGAAAACTCTACAAGACGTTGGTCTGGGATATATTAAATTAGGACAACCAGCCACTGAATTGTCTGGTGGTGAAGCTCAACGCGTTAAATTGGCAACCGAATTGGCACGTCCAATGACAGGACAAACGATTTATATTTTGGATGAACCAACAACTGGTTTGTCAACTTCCGATGTAAAGAATTTAATTGAGGTTTTGAATCGCTTAGTAGATGCTGGTAATACTATGGTTGTGATTGAACACAACCTAGATGTCATTAAGGTTGCAGATTATATTATCGATATGGGGCCTGAAGGCGGAAATGGTGGCGGACAGGTTGTTGCTACCGGAACACCAGAAGAAGTTAGCAAGGTTGCCGGCAGTTTTACTGGACAATTTTTAAAACCAATTTTAGCAACAACTAAATAATGTTTTCCAAACTAGTGCCCATGTTGTAGCTGTGAACTTTACCCAGGTAAACCAGTTTATATAGTGCTGACATGACTTCTTCTTTATTTCCAAATTCGATAAAGTTTTTGGCGTAACTGATGGCATCGCTAATTTGGAAAGTTTCGGTGTGCTTAACTAAGTAACACAGAACGCGCTCGTGTTTCATCCAATAGTCTTCAATGTCGGCAATGCGTGCTTTGTTTTCTTCGGTATCAACTTCATCGTCGCCACAGGCTTTTACAGCCGTCATTAGAGCGTCGACCTTGTTGCTTAGTGTTGCAAATGTTTGGTTAACGTAGGTCTGTTCCCAAATCACTGCAACCGTAATTAAAAGCACAATACTAATTGTGGCAATCCAACGCTTCATAATGCTAATTTCCCACCTTCACCTTTGGGCACAACAGATAACTTGCCGTTGCTTTCTAAAATGGCGTAATCAATATCTTTGATGTCGTAAATATCTTTACTACGTAATAATTCCATTAACTCATCTTTGCATATGTCTAGTTCTTTTAATTTTTTGTCATCAATTCCACTAGGGGAGACCACAATGACAGGTGAGCCAGAGAGAAAGGTGCGAATCTTTTTACTTTTGGATTGTAATTTAACAACAAAAAAATGAACCACTTGCATCACTAACAACGGCAGTATGCCATACCAAATCGGAATAGTTGGGTCTGACATCGGAATTGTGGCAAGGTCGGCAATAATTAAAGTGATTACCAGTTCAAATGGCTCCATGTCGCCAATTTGGCGTTTGCCCATTAAACGCATGACAATAATCGTAATGATGTAAATAATAATTACCCGAATTACAATTGTGAGCATTGTTCTATTTATTGCCGCTTAAGGGGAAATGTAATCATATTGGTTGTCCAACAGAGTCCCAGGAAGGCTAACTCGGCGATGCCACTTGCCAAGAGTAAATTAAGCACATTCGGTAGTACTGAACCAAATTGGAAAATAAAATAACCAATGGCAAAGACTGGCAAACTGAGTAGTAAGTAATTAAGAATAGTGGGAAGCGTTGTCTGAAACCCATGCCAATTGGTAAGCCGCCGAATTGCGATTAAATTGAGAATTGTGCTAACTGTCATTGAAATTCCCATACCTAATAAAACAGCATCAGCGCCAATAATTGCCGGCATAAACCAAATAATTGGCAGTAACAAAACTGTCCCAATGGCATAGTTACGCAAGGTAATATTTTCATGATTCATAGCGTTAAGAGTTGTGTTGGTAATCTGTGAAAGTGACATTGGCAGCATGACCCAAGCTGAGCGCATTAAGTAGATTCCACTGAATGAATCAGCGTATAAAAAGGCACCAAGCGGCCTGCCTAACGCCAAGTAGATGGGAATGAAACAGAAGTTGATAAAGATTGTAAAACGCAATACAATGCGAATTTGACGGCGTACCGCAGACCATTGTTTCTGTTTTACCATGTTTGCTAACTCTGGAACCAATGCAGTTGCTACTGATGAAATTACAGTGGAAGGAATGGTCAGTAATGGTAACGTCATGCCGCTGATGATACCCAGGTGGGCAATGGCAGTACTATTTTGCCAACCTGCGGCCACCAGTCGCAAGG
>CAMOZC010000035.1 GCA_946630785.1 uncultured Clostridia bacterium
ATAAATTTTTAATGACAAATTTAAACTAATTTCAAAGCGATACAGCCACATCATGACGGACTGCATCTCACGTACGGCTAGATAGTTTTCCGCAATACTTTGAGCCTTTGTTGCCGAAATTCCTTTAATCTGGGTTAAATCTTGCGGGCGCGTTTCAATTACAGCAATCGTTTCCATGCCAAATTTTTTAACAATTTTACGTGCGGTTGCGGGTCCAACCCCGGGCAATAACCCACCACCCAAGAAAGCCAAAATTTTTTCTTCACTGTCTGGTGGCATCAAAGTCATATCTGTAAAAGCAAATTGTTTACCATGTTTAGCGTTATTAACAAATTCACCAACAAATTTATACTCCGCCCCAACCGAAACCATAGGTGCAACGCCCACCGCCGTTAAATTATTATCAAGACGGAGAACGCGATAACCAGTTTCTTCGTTGGCAAAAACAATCGCCGACACAGTACCTTGAATTTCCATGAATTAATACAGTATAGCCCATTCGCGACCATTCAACAAATAAAGAAATTCAACAAAAAAAATTATATTTTTTTATAATAGAATATTGACTTTGTGGTTTTATTATAATAAAATATTAGTATGGAAAAATTAAGCAAATTTAAAGACGTATTTAATAGAGAAAATCTAAAGAAAGGAGCCGTAATCTTGGGTGCTGCTGCAACCCTTGCCGGTACAGTGGCATTAACTGGTTGTCAACAACCGACGGGCGGCAGTGAACCGACACCGACTGTTATTCCAGAACCACAACCGGAACCAAAGCCAGGAGAAAATTACGAACAACCGTGCGACATGGCTGTTGGTAATGGTTATATCTTGCATAGTTTTATCGGTAATCCAGGTTATGATTTTAGAGCAGAAAAAAAATCATATTATTTCGAAAAAGCTGGCACATATGTTAAAAACAACATCAACAATTTAAGTAAATCTTTACAGGGTCGCCCCAGTGCTCAAAACTTCTTCAGTAACTACATTGACCAAAATAAAAACAACAATTATTTTAACCTTCAAGACAAGGATCGTGCCGGTGATATCATTGCAGACAGTACAGAAGAAATTTTGGCAACCATGGCCAAGAGTTTTGACACTGAAGAAGAAAGTTATGCCTTCATGACACTATACCGTTATGGTGCAAACGCAGCCTTAAAATACGGCTGTGGAGCTGAAAGTCATTTTGCACGCCCCGCTATTGAAGATAACATCTACAACAAAGAAGAAAAAAAGTTGCAGATGTTTGTTCAAGCTAACAACAATTATTTTGAAGAAAAAAATATTGATGTTACCAACCTTAACAGTGTTTTCTACGCCCTGGATGAATTGGTTGGTACCGCTACCAACAATATTAACAACGCGCAAAACTGTGATTTACGAAAAAATGATTTGAAAAATTTCATTAACTGCAGTTTATGTGCACGTCCTTACCAAGCAATGGATATTCTTGATAATGGCAAATGCAATATTTCTTACGGGATTAATATTGCATTAGAAAAAGCATGTAAAGAAGTTAGTCAACGAATTTTTCAACAACAGAACCAAGGTATGATGCAATAATCAATTATTAAAACATACAAAAAAGAACGGTTTCAACCGTTCTTTTTTTTTATTACTGATCGGATTCTTTCCAATCGCCAGACCAACCATAGATAGGATCGTGACAATCCGGCAAAGCGTGTGTCGTTCCTTTGTAATTATCCCAGAAAGTTTTTACGTTATAAGTATTATTAACAAACCTGAACGCGGTCATGCCGTCTGGATTATGTTTACTTCCAGAATATTCTTCCGTATTACAAATCCAATTCCATTGACCATTACGTGCCCAGTATTTCATATAATTATGGTAACCTGCATAACCATTGGATTCGTTATACAATGATTTAATGAATCGACATGCGGTTTTAAAATAATCGAACGGTACATACAATTGGACATAAGTTTCAGGATTATCATCATCAACAGTGGTAGGCAAAGATACACCAAGCAAATAATTATCTAAATTAACTTCATCTAAATGTAAACAATAGAATCCCTTAATATTATTTCCTTCTAATATCGCATCAAGTAAAGGTTTCAAAATGGAATTTGCTATGTTATCATCTTTATCCGAAATATCATCACTTGTCAATCTTGCGTAATCATAACGTTCAATCCAGTGTCTGACTTGGAAAGCAGCATGTAAGGGATTATTACACAGCGCTGGATTATTTTTACCACCACATTCATCATCACAAGTTAAAGCAAACTTTTGATCGTTAATTAAGGTCGTAGCATTTTTTAACAAATCTAATTCGTTTCCCAAATTACCCATTGCAACTCGATTAACAGCACGGGCCTTATAACGCTCATTATATTCAAAACGGTCCATAAGGTCACGTTGATGATTAATATCCATGTAATCAACTTCAGTATACATCGGATTATAGGCGTTATTAGCGGCAACGTAACGATTGTTACCCCAACGATACCATGACACGTAATTACCACCCGGTTGCGGCAATACATAATCACCATATTCAATTTCATATTGATTTTTACGTTTATTACCACTGCTTTGAATTTTGGGGAAAACGGTGGTACTGATTTGACGTTTCAAAATTGGTGCCGTGATTTCATTTTGACGAGCGGCATCGGTGCTACCCATTTTCGCAATATATTCTATGTTGTTTTCGTATTTTTCCATACGTTTCCAAACGGCAAAAGATTCGATGGTTAACCAAGCATCGGTAGATTTTAATTCAATGGTTTCCTCTTTACCGCCAATATTAAGTTGGATATCATCTCCTAAATCACCACGATCAATTTTATATTCATCTGCATAAGCATACACGTTAATCCACTCACAATAATCACGATAAGTAATAAACGGTAAACCGTGATTAATGTTTACATTATCATTAAACCAATCTTTGCGGTATGCCACCAAGTCGTTGGTACGTTTTTCTTGGTTAACCCCTTCATAGAAAATATCGGCACGAATACTGGGGGTTAAAACCCAACGGAAATCTTGAACATTAAATTTACTGCTGCCATCAATTTTGGTTTGATTTTCCAAATCATTTTTAATCCAATATATGTAATGATTTAAACGTAAATATTTTGGATCCTCATTAACCAAGAAACAATGCTCTTCCGTCCATGTAACAAATTTGGCCGCACTACCATGCATACGGAAAGTGGTCATAAAAGCATCATGAGGAGAACTAAACTCGATGGCATCGGCTAAAACATTCTCATCTGCCAAATTAGAAAAGAATTCGAACCATTCAATGTTTGTTTTAATAGCATTGAAACGACTGGTTTCTGGAATCCAACTTTGAATTTCGCTGGAATCAATGGTAATTGTATTTGGATAATTATATAACTCTTCAAATAATAAATAATCAGCGTAAGTACTATACCAAACATCACCATTAAATTCTGCACCTAAAACGATTTCAACATATTCATCTTGAGTAAAGTTCTCATTTTTGAAGCCAGTATTTTTTTCAGTATTGTACCAATCATCAGCTAAGGTATAACCAGAACCGCGTTTTGTATAGTTTTTTGTAGCGTCTGGATATGGCTTACTGGTGTTACCGTTTGCCAATGTCGTAGGAGTTAGCGATTTCGTCATTGCATGGAACTTAATTTTACTAAATTGATCCGCAGTAAATCCCTGATCACGCCACCATAATGCCTCTTCCAGATAGTCACATTTATTACCACTGCCTTCGTTTTCATCGTTTGTCATGGTAATACCACTGTCAACAATTTGGCGAACGATACAATAGTACTTATCGATTACCATAGAAATATTACCGTATTCGTCTTTAACTTCTTTTTTGGTATAGAATTCATGGAAGTCTGTTCCATCAACTTCATAAAGAATCAAAATATCTGGTCCAGATCTATGGTAATCAGTTGAGCTACCGCTGCCAACATCAGTTTTACCAAATATCTTGTTTCCTCCTTGTCCATTTTCACCAATATCATAATACAAAGCAGCACCAGGTTTACCATTAACATCTTTACCAAACAAATCGATTGAATGTTGAGCTAGATAATATGTTTTACCATCACCATTGTCAAATGGTAAATTTATACCACGCAGATGACGAATACCAAACGGTTCGCCTTCATCACAAATACCATCGCCATCAATATCAGCGTACCATCTATCATCATTACTATCGTAAATCTGAGCACTGGTAGCATAAGCGGCACGGATACTACCATTACCATTACCCGTATAGTCTATAACATTACCCAATGTTGTTGCCGCCAAAGCATACAACAAATCATAATTGCCATTATTATGGTAATAATTTTTGATAAATGTTGTTTGTTCATCTGTCCAACCATACTGCTCACATTTTAATGCAAAAATGTAATCTTCCGTTGCAGTTGGATTTTCAGCAAGTTGACCAGTTGAATCTCTATTACCATACTGATCAATCAAATCATATAAAGTACCGCCAAGTCCAATCAATTCCTTATATTTAGTAATTGACAAACCAAGAACCCTTTTCGCGTCCAAATAGTTCGTAAAAGCATCCCACTGTACATCACCTTGTGCAGACTCATAAGTAACACTACCGTTTTTAGCAGATACTTTCGATTTAGCTGCATCATTCCACTCTGCTGCTGAGTTAACCCAGCCTAGTTTTACACCACCAATTGAACTGATACGTGAAGCATCACGCATATGACCAGTTTTAACCCAGATTTCTTCGTTCTCCATTACCTCTTTTTCTTCATTACCAATTAAGTAAATGAACTCAGGAATGGTCAACATATTAGATGTTCCATCTAACATGCTATTGATATATATATATAAAACGTAATGGGCTGGAACAAGATTGTTTTCCGAGATTGCAGTAAAGTTAGCTGGAATTGAATAGTTATAATTTAAACCTTGATATTTTTCATTAGTTCCATAGTTCGTACCATACAAGACATCCATATAATAACAATATTGAGCAAATGATAATTTCCAACCATTATTAACACGGAAACGGTTATTTTCTCTTGCTAATTCAGTTACATAATTAATGTAAACCTGTAACGGATCTTTATTAGTATAAGTATAATCAATAACGTTTCCATTTTCATCTTTATTTTTATCAAAATTACCAACTAATGATGCAAAATTCTCGTTAACCGTTTTTGTAGTTCGAACAGTTTCTGTAATTGGTGTATTATTTACCACTCTCTTGATAGCATGTTCAAGAAGTTCATTTTCTGGCAAAAGCATGTCAGCCAAATTCGGATTAGTATACTTTTGTCTTAATTTGGTTACGGCAACATTGTGATTATTGGATGTTAAATCAGAATTGTTAACATTTTCTGCCAAGATTAAATAGTTTTCAAATTGATCCCAAGTGAATTCACTGTTTTGGGTACCGTTAATCTGGTTTCCGGTTTTAGTCAAATTATATTGATAAGTAAAGAATTTGATTGCTTGATTATAACGATTTTCACGATAAGTTTTGATGTTATCCATAAAGCCATTTTCATCTTCATAGCCAACATCTAACAAGCCTGCAGGTCGTGTACTGATCGCACTGTAATTTAAATAACTTTGATAATTATCGTAAACCTTATCAACCAAAGCACTATGGGCGCCGTCCCAAGTGTTTAAAATATTATTATCTTTTACCCATGACAATAATTCTCCGCGTTCTGTATCATCGTATTGTTCAGTCCATACGTATCCGTTCGAATTTGTAGTTCCCTTGAGAACAATAGTTGGCAAACTGCGGACCCAAGGTTCCAACATTGCAACACGTGTTGGTAAATCTCTAGTTGTGATTGTATCCGACAAGTATTTCATGTACTCATCTTTAGTCATAGTTTGAACTTTTGGAGTTGTGTTACCAACGATACCAAAAGCATTGTCAATTCCTTGATAACTATAGTTAGGTGTTGCAAAGTTAGCCAATGAAACATAGCCATAGTTTCCGTAACTTGGAACATTCAATTGCATTGTTTTCATACGAACGTTGCCATTAACGGTACTATGTGCTGCGCTAACGGTATTGCTACGACCGATGGTACGACCATAATAGAAACCAATTTTTTGTGTTTGAGCTGATGAAACCAATATGGTACTAGGATTCATGTTTGTATTGACGTTGGCAGCATTTTCAATATAACCGTAATCACCATTGGCACCAACAACACCACCAATAATATACTGGTTAACACTGCTGCTAGTGTTTAAAACGTTAACGTCAACATTGATATTTTCGATTACACCGCTGTTCAAATTACCGTTATAACCATCATTATATCCAGCGACAGCACCAACCGACATACCCCAGAAACGAGTTGCATTTTCAGTAGCTGGATTATCACGGAAAACATATGAACTACCAGCTGAACTTAAAATCGACCATTTATTTAACGTCATGGCGTTATAAGTTTCGGTAGTACCATCATCATTAGTGGTAACTCCACCGGAAATTTTACCCAAATTGATACCGACCAAGCCACCTAAGTAGTATTTACCAGTTAAACTAGCCAAGGCATTAACTGCCGGATATTGCATTTCAATAGTTTCATCCATGATACCAATCAAGCCACCAGCAACGTTACCAGAAATATCCTTGATTTCACCAGTAATATTTAACAATGTAATTGGGTCGGTATAGTACAATCCTTGTCCATCAACGACTGTATCATTGATAACATTACCAGAAGCGTCTTTCAAGAACCATTCATGTTCACTGTTTAATTCTGGAGCCGGTGTACCTTGATTATAAATAGTCTTACCATCGGCAGATTTAACAACGATTTCTTTGGTAAAACTGCGAGCATAAATTGTTACATTACCATCTTCATCAACTACACGGTAGTTATTGGGGTTAGATGTAACAAAACCGAACACACCACCAGCAGTACTGTAACCTTGTTCGTAAGTAACATTAAATGCCGAAACTTTTGCATACAGAGTTTGACGGTAATATTCGATACCAGAACTAAACAATTCGGCACCAACGTCAGTTTGTTGATTGTGGTAATTTGCAGTTGCCGAAACCGAACTATACAAATTATAGTTTTCAACTGCACTATCGGTTACAACATTCAAACCAACAAAACCACCAACAATATTCGCACCTTTAATCACACCGGTACTGGTAACTCGGATATCAACAAAATTAGTATTAATTGCAATACCAGCAATACCACCAACATAACGGGCTGTTGAATTAATGCCTGTAATTTCAAAATTAATGTTACGGATTGTCGCGTATTCAGTTTTACCGAACAATCCAGTGGTTGCCAAATCATTAGTTACAGTATCCAAACCGATACCACTCATGGTCAAACCGTTACCTTCCAAAGTACCAGTATAAACAATTTTGTAACTATCCTTGATGCCAGTCATTTGGATGTTATCAACCAAACGAATATAATTATTTTGACGACTATCTTCAATATCTTTCAAGGATTCAGTATCAGCCTCTTTATCAGCTGCAGTTGCTTTAGCAGTAGCGCTGTAAACGTAATCATTAAATTGGTCTTCGGTCCATACCAAATATGGATTCTTGGCCGTACCAGGTCTGTAAAGGTATGGTGATGAATTCCAGGTGTGCTTACGGAAACTTACGGCAATTTCATTCGCTTCACGCAACATTGGGCCATTTGCAGTCATAATCCAAATTGCGTTCTTACCAGAAATCTGACTATCAACAACATCAGAACCGATTGAATAACCTTGATAATTTTTAATATTACGATACAAAGCACTTGGATTTTTCTCACCATCGCTATTATCTGATAAGCGTTTCAAGGTACCCTTCCAGTCATCACTAAGACTGATACTTTCAGCGTTACCTGCATAAATCAAGTTTGACAAGTTTTTGGTATTAACCACACCGGCTGTATCACCATTTTGATATATAAATGGCGCATAGTAATCTAATGTACCACTACTTTGTAAGATAATATTGTTATTTTCAATACAATTCTTAATTACACCAGTTTTCGTGTTTTGGTAAACAAATCCAGCAGCAGCACCTTCGGTACCGGTTTTCATAATTACCATGTTAACTAAACAATCGGTAATTGTACCACTATTAACATGAACAAAACCACCCAGTGAGTTACGAATCGTCTTAACCGCACCAGCTACCGAAATCGCGTTTAAATTATTTTCACGTTCGGTTGAGCATCCCATAGCATAAGATTGTTGGATTTTGCCAGTATTTTGTCCAACAAAACCACCTAAAATACTGGTACCTTTGTTTTCATCATCAGCATTTGAGTTATTAGTAACGTTACCATCACGGAAATAGGTACTGGTAATTGTGCCATCATTTCGTCCAACAACACCACCAACGATTGACGACAAGACATTAACTTCATCAATAGCACCAGTTGATGTACTTTGTTCCGGTCCATATAATTCAACGTCAACCAGAACACGACTATTGGTAATCATG
>CAMOZC010000036.1 GCA_946630785.1 uncultured Clostridia bacterium
CCATTAGGTTCTACTTCAACATCAATTACGGCATCACCACTTTCACCACTATCCGCACCGAAAGTACGAACTGGCAAATAGGTAGACATTAAATTACCAGCGCGACTCAAGATTGGCATACCATTGACGTATGTTACATATGCAGAAACCAACAAATAACTGGTTGCGCTGACTGGATTCGCACTATCGGCACGAGTTAATGAACGAGTAGTCATATCAAAGTTAAAGTTCAAAGTACCGTCATCGTTCGGAATACGACTGAATGAAAACGTATTGTTAGTAGTCAAATTATTTTGTGCTGTCAACAATGACGCATTAAAAGTATTAATTGCATTTGTTACATCACTATCTTTAGCCGCGCTAATATTACCAGCCTCTACAGTAATAATTGACGGAGATGTTAAAGCCACAATTGGACGAACTGGATTGTTTTGTAACTTAAAGGTATCAAACGTAAAGTAAACAGGGATAATGGTTAATTCCATTTGCGGAGTCAACATGTCAGCAGTTGAAAATACGTTAACCACGATTTTTCCAGCATCAATCAAGGCGTGATACGCCTCATTGTTAGATATTGTAGTACTACGATTTTCCAAACTTACAGTAATTGATACCGTATTATAGTTTTGTAATTTAAGTTCCCTACTCCAGAAATCATCAATTCCGTTGGCATTATTACCGTCTTGTAAATACAATTTAGTTACTGATAAAACATCCCAGTTATCAAACGTATAAGTTTTAGCAGTACCGACAGCCAAGTATTCAGTGCGTTTTACAACACTATCACCGGTTGCAACATAATAATAGAAAGTCTTAGCATAACGGAAGTCACCATTCTTAGTTAAAACTGGAACACCGTTAACATAAGAATAAGGAATTTGAACCGTAATTTGTCCAACAGTTTCAAAATTGCGTGATACCAAATTAGAACTTAACAAACTATTATTGAAAGCAGTCATCTTTTCCGACAAACTACTGCTGGTCATATTAGTATCAAATTTAAATGCTGCACGGTATTTCAATTGTGTCACTTCGTTCTGCGAAGCCAATTTCAAACGTGTCTCATTGTGATTCATTACTTGCAAACTGTCAAATTCGAAATAAACAGGAACAATCACAATACTTAAATATGGATTAATATAATCGCCAGGACGACGATAAGGAATTCTGATTTCCAAACTTTGACCGATTGCCTTTGCGTCGGCTTTTAAGTAGACAGAAATAGTTTGCGTAACGGAATTAATGGTTACATTTACATAAGTTGATTGAATTGTATCGGTTAAAGTACCAACACCATTCAATGTGAAATTTGCATAATATGGAACACAATCAGTTGGCAATGCAATATCGTAAGTAGCAGTTGTACCCAAAGCTTGATATTGAGTTTGCAACATTGTACGAACCGCATAATCTTCCGTTTTGTCATCAGGAGTGATGATGAAACCATTGCGGTATTTAGCATCCAAAGTCATTGTTTCAGTAATCGCCTTAGCATTACTTTCACCTTGAATTGAAATTTGAATTTTGAAACGTGTACCATCGGACAAACGACTTGAAATTTGAGAATCGGAAACAATATATGTTTTGAAATAATATTTTCCTGTCCATTTATACCCTTCTGCTGCCGACCATGAAGAAACCATACGAGGAACACCGGCACCAGCGATATATGGTTGGTAATACTTTTCAGTTTCGTTGTAAATCATTTGAGTAAAGCCAATTGAATAAGTTACTGTATCGTAAATCGGCTTACCAGTTAAGTCTTTACCGATCAACACTGTTTCGGTATGAACACCGTCACGTGCCGTTGATAATGAAATATTAGCAACGTCAATGTAATACGGAGTTGGATAAATTACCAACAAACCACCGGCTGAATCTTCATCAAGATAAATAATGCCAGAATTAGTTTGCCCAGTCGTCAAAGTAAAAGAACTTTTATTGTTTTCAACTACTTTAGTGTCGGCAAAATGCACCATGGAAACATTGTAAATACCTTGTTTAATTAGATTAAATGCCGATGAATCCTGCACTGCGGTTTTAACCTTAGCCAAAGGAGAATTATTCAAATTTTCCTTAACAACTAAACGCGCACCAGAAATATCATAGAAAGGATCGACATCTGGAGCTATTACTACAACAGAAACATCAATTCTCAAATAATAGGTATAATAGAAATTTGTTGAAACAGCATTTGTGTTTAAACATTTTAATTTAAATTCTAATTTTGATTTACCCCCCTCAAGATTAACGTAAGAAACCGTTGTATCATCGGTAAATAAATCATAATAAACGCCATCATATAAGAAATTATATGTTAACAAACTCGGTTTCCAATTCGGTTGGTCAACACGCATAGTTAAATCATAAGTTGCCGTTGTTACACCATCCAAGGTAATTGAATCTTGAACTAGATTTAAATAATTAACACCACCCTTAACTTCAACTTTTACCTTAGCAGTCAAAGCCTCCAAGTTAAATGTATAACCATCTAATTCAATATACGGGAAGAATGAATATACACCACCAGCATATGTAACAAAAGAAGTTTTAGCTTCGTCGGCGGCAAAACTAGTTTTGTTTAATTTCCAACCCGAATTTGGATCAAGATTGGTACCAAAATCAAATCCATTACCGCGTTGCATAATAATTGAATCGTAAATTGACGTAAATTCATTCGGAGCAAGGTTTTTACGTGAAACCAAACCATTACTGTTTTGACTGGTAATCGTTACATCAAAGTTATTAATATATTCTGCTACATAGAACTTTAAACTTTCACCACCACTCGAAAATTCGAAATAAACCACGGTATCATCGTGACTATACATTTCTTCATCGTCGTTGCCTGGTTGATAGATATGGTTCAAATCAATCGCCAAACGATTTAATTTTCCGTTAGTAACAGGGTCCAAACGTAAACCAGTACCCGCCTGCACTGGAGCAGCACTACCAACCTTAACATACTTATTCAAATAAAATGCTGGCGTAGTCTCCTTGATTTTTAATTTATTCCAACCAAGTACGGTATACAAATCATCAAAATAATAAAGATTGGCCCTAATCAATGAACCGTTAGAGGTGTTTCCTGTTGTATAGAACAACGTTGCAACTTGGTCAGTAGTACCACTTGCGCTCAAAATCCAGTTATAACCATTCAAGTCATTGCGCGAACCAGTATTGGCATCATGAACATTGCCACTTTCAATTTCGTTAATTACCGTTTCAATTTCGGCAGCACTACCAATATACAAACTAAGCAATTTATAAGTATCAGGTAATACTAAATCTCCACCGTTGCTTTCAACATAGCGCAAACTATCACGAGCATAAACAACCAACGCATAGGCTCCCATACTAGTGATATTTTGAACCGGAGTAATTGCTACTCTGCTTCCATTTACATGGGCAACAGCAACACCGTTAATATCCAAATCTGTACCATTAACAACCGGAGTGAATGGTGCTAATTCAAATTTACCATGTCTCCATTCGGCAAACGCAATACCAATTTCTGAATTATAAGCACCGTCGACCGAGAAAACGTTAAACTCGGTGTTAGTTACTGTACCGCTGGATACTAATTCAAGATAATTACCAATTGAATCACTAGTTTTAATTTTATCACCACTAAGTGTAATTGAATTTGGTTTCTCTTGCGTAATTTTGACCTTAGTCGTAATCGAAGTACCAGCAATGTAATTAAATACGAATGGCTCATCGGCATCAAAGAAGCCATCTTCGTTTAAATCAACATTCAAGAAGCCATCCCCATCTAAATCAATTCCATTAAAAGCATAACTTTTGTAAACTCTAAAGCCAACATCAAAAGTATCATCAACCAAATATTTAGCAGTAATTATGAATTTATTTTTGGCACCACCTTGTTCAATTACAACATTTTCATTTTCTTGGGCGACAACCGCATATAAATAAGTATCATCAGTAATCTTCTTGCCATCCAATGTCACCATATCAAGTGCGATTTCATCACTATCGCCAATACCATTTAAATAAACATTTAAAGGTATGGTTACATTTCCGACGGGATCGACGACGACAAAATAAACAGTGACCGTACGTTGATGGCTAGCATAAACTTCGTCACTATACGCATGCAAGGTTACCGAAGCAGTATACAAGCCCTCATTCAACTGAGTAGCGTCAAAACTTCGTGTATCAGTATCAATAACGTGTCCATCAGCATCTACGATTTGATCAAACACAGCATAGGCCCCGACATTAACGCTTGGGGTGTCAATTGCAAATTGATAATCATATCCTTTGCGTACATAAGCCGTACGAGCATAATTGTAACTTGAATTATAGTTGTTAGTAATGGTTCGGTAAATTTTACCTTTACTTTCGCTAATTACCGACATGGACAAGGATTCAACTGTTGGATAAACACGAATATTAAAAGTATATGATTCACCATTGGTATATTTGATTACCATTGGATAGTCTTTATAATATTCAATACGGTCGATATTATCAGCAGTAATTGTATAAGTTATATGGTAATAGCCACCCACACCGTCTGGACCAACGAACGCCACCTTAGGGTCACAGTTAATAATAAAAGGTAAATTTTCGCCATTATAAGAAACCTTAGCCGTATTCCATCTTTCACTGTAAGCGTATTCCTTACCGCGAGCGACCATACCATAGACATCAACAGAAACTGTATTGAACAATTGTGTCTTGGTGTCATAAACTAAGGCCATTCCCATTGTTCCGTCATCAAACCTAGTCAATTCAGAAACTTCAAATTTATCAATGGCACTGGTAACATCCAATTTTACATCACAGGTTGCATACCCAGTAACAGACAATTCGTTAACACTTTTGGCACGTAAAATCATTGAAGTAATGTTATCGTTTAAAAAGTTCAACGCATTACCAGTACGCGCAAAAGCAACCGAGAAACGGTTCAAATAATTGGTATAGTAATTGTCACTAGTATTAGAAAGCATAACCCAATTTTTGTCAGCATCTGACCAGTAACCAATTTGTAAAATACTATACAAATCCCAACCGAAACTGTTACCTTGACCATCCCAACGATAAACACCTGAATAAACGTCATTAGCGTCTTCGACAATCAATTCGAATTCAATATCGGCATCCATATTAATGGGTTTGCTATTACCCGTGTTTAACGAGAAGACGTCATAATAATTACCTTGATTCCCTTCATAGAAAAAGGCGTCTACGGTCTTACGGTCTGGTTTCAAATTAAATGACTGTTCGCCATAGATACTGGTTTCATTGTCACGATAAAATTCATTACGCACACGTAAATAAATTGTGTCGGTAATTTGCACATTGGCATCATCTTCGCCAGAATATTCAATTCTAGTTCCCGTAACAGGGTCAACAACAATTGGGTAAGCAGTAATATTTACCGAGACCTCACCCAAGTTCTGAACTGTTGAAAGTGAACGTTCATATTGATTCAAATATTCAACGCGGACCATTTTGGTATCCGCACTAACAACACTAAAACCATAGTCTAAAGTATCGGTTTTATCACAATCCAAAGAAAACTCAAAATTCGCACTGGATTGTTCAGTACGGTTAGAAATCAAATCCCAAACTTTATCATAATCGGCGGTAGTAGATGCCTTATACGCATCAGTATGGGTAATAATCTGCGATGCCGCTGGGAAAACATAGAAAGGCACATCTAGCCAATCATTCATGTATGGTAATTTAACCTGTAAATCAATATATTGGTCGGTACATGTAGCCTGATTAGTAACGGTTAAGAACCCATTTTCTAAAATTACACCGGTGTAATCATATTTTAAACGATACTCAACCGGAAATTTATTGGGTGTATAGACACGTTCAATATCTTCTGGATGCGCGTAGAAAACGTATTTACTCAAAATTGCTGGTGAATTTAAATTAACAGAATCACCACCTTGGCGTACACCAAAGTGTGACGATTCGCCAAGTTTCATATCCTTGGCCATCATATTGACATTGACTTTAACAGCAACCGTTTGTGCACCAGAAGCTGTAACGAAATTAATCGTAACGGGCGCTCCACCGTTCTGACCAGTAACTTTAAACATGTTAATACCAGTTTTACCGGACTCTTCTATCGGGGTAACACGTTCAATCGACACTACCCCACTACTAACAGAACTTTGGTTCCAATCCACACTACGATCAGCCGAATCTGGCAAACCACCAACAGTAATTGTAAAATAGTCCGAGGAATAAGGTGTTTCTACAATGCGAAATTTTTTGTCTGTCGTTTCATCTTTTTCCAGCTCAACTTCCAAATTAATATCATCATTATCAACTGTTACACTGATACTACCATAAACATCTTTTTGGCGACCAGCGTTTTGGAAGGCAAAAACAACACCGACAACAGCGGCAATCGCGACGATGCAAACAATAAGTAAACTGGCTAACCCGCGTTTTTTCAAATGTTTCCCCCCCAACGTTTTTCTTTCATTCTAGTATGTATTAATTATATTTTTTATATAAGTTATCGTCAAGTAAAATCACTCGTCTATGATAGATAAACCTTGTTTTGCGATTTAATTTCCAGGGTACCAGTCGTTCCCCCACTGACAACAATATTATTCACAATGGCGGCTTTGGCTTCCGGGGTATCAACATATTCATCGCTAATTTTCATATCATTTTGACTGTAATCAAATCGCGCACTACTGTTTGCCGAACGAGCATAATAAACATACACCCCAACATTATTACAGTTATCAGCCAAACGAATATTAACGTTGCCCAAATCATCATGACCACTTGGATAACCACCAGTATTGATTTTGGCCGTACCCACTTGATTAAACTGTGCATTTACATTAGCGGCACCGGCACGTTTCAATTCCCCTTCTACTTTAACTGTAAGCGTACCGCCATTGATACCTGAAAGATTAATATCACCATCATAACCATGAATATACGTTTCATGGGCACTGCCACCGTTTAAAAATCCAACATTTATAGCCCCGCCACCAACTTGATAACTTTCAACACTAATATTACCATTAACATTGTTTAAATCAATATTACCAATACCGTAATTTTTAACCACAGTTGTTCCAGACACACTGCCGACATTTACTGATGCCGTAGCATTTGGAGCATCGGTAGTACCGGCGTTAAAGGTCAATCCATTACCAACAGATTGTGCTTGCAAACTACCGACTTGAGTTTTCATCGTCAAACTACCCGATACTTGGTTAACACTAATTGTAGCATTAACTGTTTCAACATTTAATGTTGCAATTGTTTGACTCATGTTTAATGAACCATTATTGGCCTTAAAACGCACACTGTTAGCTTTCGTACCATTAATGTGATTATTTTCACCCGTGATGGTTAAGTTGCCCACAATTCCAGCAAGTTCACCATTACCGACATTTACCGAATTATTAGCACCACTAACGGTAACGTTGTTTTTAACATCTGCATGACAAGTTAATTTAGTATTATTTCCCTTAACCATGATATTGTTCACCGAATTTTTTTCATAATAAGGAATATTTACCGATGCTGCACTTTCAATAATTAAATCATCAATTAACAACTTATCGGTAGCACTGGGCGTATTGTCCGCGAAAGAAAAATTAACATTACTGTATTGATTTTGCAAAACAAAGTCGTATTTAAAATCATCTGTTCGACGTGGTAAATTAATGTAAACCGTAGTTGGTTTTTGGGTAAAAATCATACCAGATGGTTCCAAAATTTTGATACGATAATAAAGTTCATCATCTTCACCATACAAAGTTTTCGTCCATTCAATCAAAGTACGATTCAAGCTATTAAAAGCGACACCAGTGGCGGATTCATTAACAACAATTGTATTGCCATGAAATTTGGTATCGTTAGCCATTTGCACTTCAATCTGGGTACCGGAACTTTCAATAATAAACTTGCCATTAGCAAATGCAGTTTCTAAATCGGTGTCACGGTAAACAATTTGCGTATCGCGTTCATTTACCGCTTTAGCCCCCATAATTGATGAGTTTGGGAAGATAAATAATATTCCCGTTAACAACCCTAAAACTACGGCAGACCCCAGCAACACTAATCCTATCACCGCAATAAAATTAACTAATTCGCGTTTCACAATTTTATTTTAACGTTTATTGCGAAAAAAATCCACTAAAATGTTTTGAGCTTCTGAATTTAGTTGCAATTCAATTGGTGTCTGCCAATTTAAATTAGTTGTCGATTTAGCGCCGACATAAACCTTACGCAAACGGGCATTCAGTATTGCGCCCAAACACATTTGACACGGTTCCAGAGTCACGTACATTTCACAATCATTTAAATTCCATCTTTTTAGCTTTTTATAAGCTTTTTGT
>CAMOZC010000037.1 GCA_946630785.1 uncultured Clostridia bacterium
TTATCGCACAATCCAAGGCGATGAACCGGGCGAAGGTGGTGTTAATCCATCGCCGTGGCCGGGTGTTTATTTACGTCGAGGCAGTCGTGGTAGTGAAGTAGTGACTTTGCAGAATTTACTGAATAATGCGCGCAGTACGTATCCACAAATTCCTTTTATAACCGTAGATGGGGTTTTCGGTGCTAATACTGATAATGCGGTACGAATTTTCCAACGCGCAGTTGGTTTGACGGTTGATGGTGTGGTGGGACCAGTCACGTGGAATGCGCTAACTGCATTGCGTTGATTTGACGAAAGACCCAAAAAATGTTACTATATACAATGAAAAACATTTATTACATTGGCTACCGACAAGGTGACGCCGAAGCAAGTTTTTACAATCAAACCATGGATGGCTACTTTGCTGGTAGCATTACCGAACTTGGTAATAATAAACGTGGTAACATCGCGCATAATGCGACAACGCGCATTCAACTAAGTCAAAATGTTGAATTTGACGAACGCAATACTAAAATCATGCGCGAATTCATTAATGAAAAGTGTCGTGAAATTGTGGCAAAGGTTCCCGATGCTTATTTCTATCCTTACTCGCCTGTCTATGCTAGTTATGTTCCGGCAGAGTTGCAAGACCGTATCCTGTGTTGTAATAATCCACGTATTTTTGCGATTTTGGATAGTAAATTTCAATTCCGTGAAATTTTTGAGGATATTTTGCCGTTTGCTCCATACGAATATGTGATTGGTTCAGAAATTATTAAACGCTTAAAGAACGGTACTTACCCAGAACAAAAAGAGGTGGTAATCCAACGTGACTACGGTTCGGGTGGTTTTGGAACCATCGTGGTTAATAAAAAATACTTTGATAATCCAGAATTTAAGCAACGCTCAATTCAAGAAATTCACCCGAAAGAAACTTATTTGGTTAGTGATTACATTGAATCAATTTGTTCAACCAGTTTACACCTTTTGGTTTCCAATAATGAAGTTCATATTTTACCGTCGGTGGTACACCGTTATACGGAACACCATAAATTGGACTATGTGGAATTTAAGGCCTTTACTAAATTACCAAAAGAGATGTTGAAACAAGCCTATGATTGCGGGCGTAAGTTCGGTGAGTTTGTGCGTACCAGTAAGAAATACCGTATGCGCGGTTGGGTGCATATTGACTTATTGTTCGGAAAAGATGGTAAGGTTTACGCCATGGAAGCAAATCCACGTTTTGGTGGGGAGATTGGTTTGGAAAACCGTGTATTTCGTGCTGCTGGATTGGAATCAGTTTTTGAATACAACTACCGCGCTTTCTATGACGAAAAGACCGATTTCGGTCCAGGTTTGAAGAAAATTAAACCGTTGGGAATTTATCGTCATGCGGTAGTAGAGCGCAATGCCGATGGTGAATTGGTGAGTGTAGAAGCAGACAATGTTAACCGTGAAGGATTTGACATGACATTGATTCGCGAAGAAGATGGTATGTATACTCACTCGGTTTACGAACTGCAAACAGAAGATTAATTTTATAAAACTGTGACACTTTTGGCAAGATTGCGCGGTTTGTCGGGGTTGTAGCCTAACGACAAGGCTAAATCAAGTGCAAAAATTTGTGCAGGTATAATTTGATTGATAAATAACAAAGGGTTATCACTGGGTGGTGATGGTAAGGTGATAACCTTTCCGCCGCGTGCGGTAATTTCTGCAATTGCGTTGTTGGCGTCATTACCAAAAACAATTGCCAGGGTGGCGTTATCAACCATAGATAGTGGTCCGTGTTTAAGTTCATTAGCTGGATAACCCTCACAGTGAAGATAGGTGACTTCTTTGATTTTAAGAGCAGCCTCAAGAGCCAGGAAATAATTAATTTTTTTCCCAATAATGAAAATTTGTTTTGGTAAATCGCGTGGTATGGGTAAATGCTGGCGCGCAGTTTTTAATGTTTTTGTGGCATCTTTGATAAAATTGTTACAAGTGGACGCATCGTAATGATTAAATAAGAAACAGCCAACCAAAACAGCAGCACAGAAGACTTTAGTACTAGCTACGGCAATTTCTGGTCCACAGAGTAGTGGGAATGTGATTTGGCTACGCTTAGCAATTGTGCTGGTTGTAACATTACATAGTGATATAATTGGAATTTCATGTTTTTGCAAGATTTCCATGGCGGCAAGCGTGTCGGCCGTTTCACCGGATTGACTAATTACGATTGCAATTGCTGGTTCGTGGATAAGTGTATGGTCGGTTAATTCACTGCTGATGTGGGCAATCGCACGAATGTGTAAATCGCGTTCGATAATATAGGCTAAGATTAGGGCAGCATGGTAACTTGTACCACAAGCACAAAGATGGATGCATTTTACTTTTTTGATTAATTGCTGTAATTCTTGCTTGGTATTGATAATTTCTGGAACGCTTTGATAGCTGGTTGTAATACGTTTTAGAATGTCAGGAATTTCGTTGATTTCCTTTTCCATATAAGTTGAAAAACCGTTTACATTACTGGGCAAGTAGGATTGACTGAAAGGTTGCCAGGTTTTAATGACGGGGTGACCTTGGTTATAGAAAAATATTTTTGTATTGGTAATTTCGCAGGAATCTAAATCTTCCATTGTGATAATTTCATTAACGGTTCGGGGGAGTGCCAGTGTGTCACTGGTAATGTAAATAGTCTGCTGGTTGTCTCGTCCAATGTAAAGAGGAAGGCTGCCTTTCTTGGCTAAGAAGAGACTGTCTTTGTGTTTTTCGGCGGCGCAGAAAACATACTGTCCTTTTAAATAATCGTGTATGTTGTGTTTGTTATGACATAAATAACACAATATATTGGGTATAACCTCGGTATCAACCGGAGTCTTTAATTTTATGCCAAGCGTTTTCAACTTATTACAACATTCGTTGTAGTTTTCAATAATGCCGTTATGAACTACCGCGATTGTTCCGTCTTTGGATAAATGTGGGTGTGAATTTTCGACCTTTACTGCACCATTGGTTGCCCATCGGGTGTGTCCGATACAAATTGTGGTTGTGGGATGTGTTTTTACCGCGTGACTTAATTGGCTGATATCGCCAACGGCTTTAATAACTTTTAATTGGTTTTGTTGCCGATAAGCAATACCGGCGCTGTCGTAGCCTCGGTATTCTAAAATTTTCAACCCTTGTAATGTTTGTTTAATTAAGTTTTGTGGTTGTTTACTGTAACAACCGAAGATTCCACACATGGTTTTATTTATGTAAATGTTTTGTGAATTGTTAGTAGATGGGATTTTATTTGTAGAAAATGTCTAAATTTGCTAAAATTAATGATATGGAATTAAATTCAAGTGACTATCGGGTAGAAACTTCGGCGCGCCATGTGCATTTGTCACAGTCTGATTTCGTGATTTTATTTGGTAAGGATGCAAAAATGGAACCGTTAAAACCTTTAACGGTTCAAGGTGAATTCAAATCAAATAAAACTGTTACGATTATTGGTCCTAAGCGTAATTTTGAAAGGGTTGCGGTGTTGGGGCCCTGGCGCGAGCAAACGCAGGTGGAAATTTCCGTTACTGATAGTTATACATTAGGAGTTAAAGATGTGCCTGTGCGTATGAGCGGTGATTTACATGGGTCGGCTCCAGTAACTTTAGTGGGAGAATCTGGTACCTTGCAGTTAAACGAAGGAATGATTATCGCACAACGTCATATTCACATTAATCAAAATGATATGCGAAAATATGGATTAGCCAATGGACAAAATGTTTCAATCACTCTTGGTGAAAAGCGCAAAACAACTTTTCATAATGTAGTCGTACGCGAATCTTTGGTTGATTTTCCGACTGTACATTTAGATACGGACGAAGCTAACGCCGTACTTTAATTTCTTGGCTTGTTGGTTAATATTTATTTGCCGTTTTCACATAACTAAGTTATACTTTACTTAACATTGGGGGAAAGTTTGAACCATTTGCACAAAAGAACGTTTTCAGCTTTGGTGATTGTTGGAACAATATTGGTTCTCAGTGTTTTTGTGTTATCTTCTTGGCATTTGTCTATTAATTCTCAAATGGCTGGTGCTTTGACCGTTTCACCGAGTGCAAGTAGCCATATTGAAATTAAAGATGTTTTTAATACTGGCAGTTTTGATGATTTAGGTATTTATTTATGTCGTCCAGATACTGTGCATGCGACTAATGTTTACAAAAAGACGATTAGTACCGCCTCGTTGATTGAAGAAGATGATAAAACAAGTTTCCATCCCGAGTTTCATGCAATGAAACGCCATAATGAGCAGTGGGTTGATTTAGGTAAAGGAAACTCGGATTTCTGGATTGACGACACCGAAGATAGTACTAATTACAGTGTTGCTTGGTATTTGCGTGAGTCCGCACCGGCAGCAGTCTATTGTGTTCGTTGTACCTATGATGAGGAAAGAGATGACTATATCGAAACAGTAGATGTCGATTTCCAAATTGTTTATACGGACGCTTGGACTTATATTAATGTTGTTAATAATGATGGTTATCGTCAAATTAGTGATTTCCCGGGTGGCAGTGATTTAACTTTGTATTTAAACGTGACGTTCAATGATGGCGCCACGGACCCGAGTTTAAGTTATACTGAACAAACTACCGGTGCTACTGGGGTAAAAGTTGGGGCAATTTCAAATTTTAGCAATATCGTCAGTCTGAGCTCAATGAATATTACGGTAAAAACTATTTCTGGTGAGGTATATTCCAGTGAAGATGTGAAATACGAAATTGATTCTAACGTTAATAATCGGGTTGCATTACGTTTAATGAAACCCTTGAGTAATGATGTGTATATCGTGCAGTTTACTTCGAATGCGAACAATCGCATTGTTGGACAGTTTGTTATTGATAATACTGGCACACATGGTGGCGTGAACCTGTCTCAATTGTGGGTTGTTTTGATGATTTTTGGTGGTGTTTTGACTCTTGGTGCTTCGTTGGTGTATTTGGTTCCGTTCTTTATGGTTAAGATTAATGAAATTCGCGTTTACAAAGAAAGTGAACGTGTTGATCGTTTGAAGAATCCTGAAAAATACGCGACCAAGGAAAAGAAAACCTTTAAAGAAAAAATTAATACCGTGGTTTATAATCTTAAAACTCCTAAATATAAACGCAATCAGGAGAAAAAAGAGGAAGAACAAGCTAAGCCAGAAGAGAAAGTATACGAAAACCGCTTTACGAAAATGCTTCGTGAACGTCAGGAGAAACGTGAATTTATGCGCGAGCATAATGTAACCAGTGAACAAATGGAGAAGATGAAAGAAGCCGAAGCAAAAGCTGTCGCAGATGAAGCGAACAGTTTTGCATTCTTACGTGATGATGACGATGATGAGATTGCAACATTCCATGCGGCTGAAGATGATATTTCAACTTTGGAAAAAGGTGCCTACACGCAGGATGGCACGACCTTTGCTAAATTGGATAGTTTACGCGATGATGAACAGCCAACGGTAAGTGATGATGGAAGCCATGACGATGAAACCTGGTGAAAATAAAAAGCAAATAAGTTTATACGAAAGAGCAGTGGCTTATATTTTGAATATGCCTAAAACCGAAAAACAGGTGCGTCAATGGTATGCACGTAAAACCATGGATCAGACATTGATTGATGCCGATATTAACCGTTTGATTGAATATAATTTAATCAACGATGCTGATTACGCCCAAATGTATGTCGAGGCTAAAAAAGATAAAATGGGTGTTGGCATGATTCGGAATAAATTGCGAATTAATGGGGTTGCATCAGAAATTATTGAATCGGCTGTTGCGGTGATTGATAATCAGTATGATTTTGCGTTAAGATGTGTTCAGAAATATATGCGCACTAAAGATAAGACTCCAGAAAATAAAAGTAAATTATTTCGCTGGCTGTTGGGAAAGGGTGTCGCTTATGATTTATGTGTGGAGGTAGTTAATGAATATTGGGATTGATATTGTCGAATGTGAAAGAGTGAAAGGCTTAGTGAATAGTAAGATTTTTAGTGAAGAAGAGTTGAATTATATTCACAAAAAAAATGATGCTTTGCCAACAATTGCCGGGTTATTTGCTGCTAAGGAAGCATATTTTAAAGCAGTTGGAACGGGAATTGTGAAAAGTGAATTGCCGAAGATTGTAATTGGACATCATGACAATGGGCAACCTATTTACGTGAATACTCCGCATTTTGCCTTATCGATTAGTCATACTAAAACTACTGCAGTGGCTGTTTGTATAAATTTTTAGGATTTTTGCCTTCTCAAACGTATATATAGACATAATGCAATACAAAGGCTATCCAACAGATTTTATTGACCGTGTACGTAATGCAAGTAATATCGTTGATATTGCACGTGGTTATTTGCCGTTAAAACAGAAAGGGCAAGATTTTTGGGCTTGTTGTCCTTTTCATAGTGAAAAAACACCAAGCTTTACGATTAGTGCACCAAAACAATTTTATTACTGCTTTGGATGCCATGAAAGCGGTAATGTGTTCAAGTTAGTAATGAAAATGGAAAACCTTTCTTGGCATGAAGCGGTTGAAATGTTGGCCAAGAAGGCTGGTATCGAAATTCCACAAACTGATGATAATCGTGAATGGTTACGCGAACGACAAAAACGTGACCGCCTGCATGAAGCGTTGGCGTTGGCACGTGATTTTTATTGTCGCAATTTGTATTTGCCACAAAATAAAGCTGCTTTGGAATATTTGCACCAGCGCGGTATTAATGACGAATTGATTAAATTGTTTCATATTGGTTACAGCGATAGTTGGCAGGGAGTAGTGGATGAATTAAAACAACACGGTATCAGTGAACAAGCAATGCTTGATGCGGGGATTGTTGCGAAAAAAGATGACGGTAAAAAAGTTTGGGACGCGCAATTTGAACGCGTTACTTTTGCAATTCATGATGTTTATGGAAATTGTATCGGCTTTACTGGGCGTACAATGAAGAAAGATGATAATATTGCTAAATACAAAAATACGACAGAAACGGTTGTGTTTAATAAAAGTAACATCATGTATGGAATTGATGTAATGAAGAGTTTGAGTCGTGGTAAACATGCCAATGGTTTAATTGTGGTAGAAGGAAATGTTGATGAAATTGCCATGGTAAAGCATGGGTTTATTAATACAGTAGCGTGTATGGGTACAGCTTTAACGAAATATCACGCTGGCATAATTAGGCGCTTTGGCGAGAATGTTTATTTATGTTTAGATGGTGATAATGCTGGTCAAAATGCTACCTTGAAATCGATTGATACTTTGCAAGAAGCTGGTTTAACAGTACGCATTATTGTGTTACCGAACGGGCAAGACCCTGATGAATTTTTAAGTGCCAATGGGGCAGATGCAATGCAGAAGATGATTGATACAAGTATTGGTGGTTTGGAATTTAAATTAAATTATATTAAAAATCATAGTCAACTTAATGATAATCTAGGTAAAAGTGAATATTTAAAACGGGTTGTGGACTTGTTGGTTGGTGTTGCTAGTGAAGCAGAACGAGAATTGTATTTGGATGATATTGCCAAAACTGCTGGTGTAGAGAAGTCTTCGGTTCGCAATACGATTAATGCACGTATTAAGCCGAAAAGTAATGAAAAATCCATATCTGGTGTTGGTAAAATGCATAATAACCACAACATATTGAAAAATAACGATTCTTCAAAAGAGGCTGAACAAAAAGTTATCATTGGTTTTTTACATGACCAACCTTATGCACGGTTTGATCCGGGACGAGAGATAGCGTTCACAAATCCAGTTTTTCAAAAAATTTATGCCGAGAACTTGAAATTGAATGAAATAGATGATAAATTAGATGAAAACGAATTGCAGGAGATTGCAGTTTTACGAGAAGTTGATACTGCACTGACGGCAGAGGAAAAGGAAAAAGAATGGCGTGATTGTTATTATTTATTATTAAAGAATGAATTAAAACAGAAAAAAGAGCAAGAGCTTGTAAACGGTAATATGAAAGAAGTTCAACGTTTAACTGATGAAATTAAAAAATTGGATAGTTTTAGACAGACTAAAGTAATAGTGGAGGATAAGTAAGATGGCAACCAAGGAAGTTAAAGAAGTAAAAAAGGTAAACAAAAAAGAAGTTAAAAAAGAAGTTAAAAAAGAAGAAAAAAAAGTCAAGGCACCAGTTGCAAAAACAAAAACTGCTTCAAAGGATGCAGAAAAAACTATTTCAAAGAGTGCGGAAAAAAATAAAAAGACGACCGTAAAAGTAGTGGCGGCGAAAACTGTTTTGACGGCTAAAAACGTTAAAAGCACTACCAGTGGGGTTAAAAATGCTACGAAAACCACTATAAAATCAAAAAATACTGAAAAAACAGTGAAGGAA
>CAMOZC010000038.1 GCA_946630785.1 uncultured Clostridia bacterium
TTACTCCAATCTTCATTAAAACGTTTGAATAACAATTCATCATATCTTTCCATACTAATAAATCTCCTTACTTAATCAAAATAAATTAATACGCCTTAGCAAAAATGATTTCAACCTTAGCTGGTTTGCCACATTTAACACAGACACTATTTTTTTCTAAAACTGAATCGAAGGGCATAACACGAGTTGAAACACCATTAGTTTCGGTTTTAATTGCTTCTTCACATTCTGTGCAGTTACACCATGGAGCCAATACAAAATTTCCAGCATTGATAGCTTTTTTCAATTCAGCAAATGTTTTAACACGTTTGATATGTTTATCGCGATTTTGCATTGCATTAACTAGCATGGTTTGTTGAATATTTTCCAATAAATCAGCCACCGCACGTTCAATACGGTTTAATTTAACAGTTGTTTTAACCAAGGTATCACGGCGAGAAATTTGACATTCATTATTTTCGATATCACGTGGACCAACTTCGATACGAACCGGAACGCCTTTCATTTCCCATTGGTTGAATTTCCAGCCTGGTGTATTGTCACTGTCATCAATAGCAACACGGTAATGCAAATTACTCAATGTGCGTTTAATATTTTCTGCAACATTCAAAACGCCTGGTTTATGTTGCGCTACAGGAACAATGATTACTTGAATTGGCGCAACACGTGGCGGCAAGACCAAGCCACGATCATCACCATGTGTCATTACAATAGCACCAATTAGTCGGGTAGAAGTACCAACACTGGTTGTATATGCATAACGGGCAGTCTTTTGGTCATCGGTAAATTTAATATTAAATGATTTACTGAAATTCTGTCCTAAATAATGGCTGGTACCGACTTGTAAACTTTTACCATCTTTCATCATGGCTTCAACGCCATAAGTAATTTCCGCGCCAGCAAATTTTTCTTTTTCACTTTTTTGACCAATTAATACCGGTAACGCTAAATAATCACGCATAAATTTTTCGTATAAATACAAATCATCAAGTGCATTTTTCTTAGCATTTTTAGCATCTGCAAAAACAGCATGTGCTTCGTGCCACAAAAACTCACTGGTACGCAAGAACGGACGTGTCGTTTTTTCCCAACGAACAACATTACACCATTGGTTTAATTTCATCGGTAATTCTTTGTAACTTTGTAACCATTTGGATAACATATTACCAATAATTGTTTCTGAAGTAGGGCGGATATACAATTTTTCTGGCAAAGCCTCTGCGCCTACATGAGTTACAGTTGCCAATTCTGGTGCAAAACCAGCTACGTGTTCTTTTTCTTTTTCAATAAAAGAAGACGGAATCAACATGGGGAAATAAGCATTTTGATATTCACGTTCTTTCAGATGCTTGTCTAGTTCATTCTTAATATTCTCCCACAAAGCAAAACCATATGGACGAATAACCATTGTTCCTTTAACCGGACCATAGTCACACAATTCTGTTTTTAATACAATATCAGTATACCATTGCGGAAAATTTTTCAGCAGGGCAGTAATATTTGTAACAAATTTTTTATCAGCGGAACTGGCATTTTTACCAGATTTATCCGCAACTTTAGTTGTTGTTTTAACCGTAGTTTTCTCAGTTTTTACAGCATTTTTCTGTGTTTTAACCGTGTTTTTGTCGTTTTTCTTATCCACAATGATGGTAGTTTTCATACAAATTACAGTATACAATATATTGTGTATTGTTACAAGTTTTTAATTTAATTGAAAAAATCATATTCACACAGATTCTGATAATCATTTTTACAAAATTTTGCTATTTTTTTGCCGTTGTATTTTTACAGTTTCTGATTAATTATTTGTTGGTAATGTTGGTTTATATGGCCATTTAACTTCGCAAAAGTTTTCTTTTGCGAAGTTTTGCAGAGAAGAAATTTAAAATTATAAAAAGGGAAAAAAGCGAAAAAACCCGCCCCCACGACGGCAGCATCACAAAAACAAATAAAGCTGTTTCCTCAAAATTAAAAATTTGATTTAATTACTTTTCTACTCTGGTATCTTCAATGTTTTTTGTCGTCCAAAAATATGACCTGAGACGTTCCCAATCATCTTGATAATACTTTTTAGTAAATTTTTCTTCGCCAGCAAACACGGTCATTTTTTCATCATTGATAAATGAACTGATTAAATGGTTAAAAACCAGATCATCCGTGACAACAATCTTTCCTGATAGCGTGTTATCCGTTTTAGTTTCAACATAAGATTCGCCCGCGTATTTATGAGCATATTTTTGAGAGATATAATCTGCTTGTACTTGGTTTTGATAGTCAATATCAATATCAAAGCGACTACGATAATAATCCCCATTCCACTTCACCTGTGCTTCGAGTTCAGCTAGAATTTTAATTCCCTTCCCTGATTTAACTGATGGAATTAAGTTACTTTTTCGACCTTCTGACATTTTTCCTCCATGAATAGGATACACTTTTTACACCATAAAAGCAAGATATACTTAATTAAGTAGTATTAGATTATTGTTTGTTGGTGTTCGGGAACTTTTTCGCCAGGCATTGCTGCTTCAATGCGTTCGGCGACGTCCGTGTTGTATTTATTGGCAAAACGTTCTTCGCCAGATTGAACAACCATATGCTCTTCTTCGACAAAATTTTTCAAAAGCGCGTGCATACTGATTTCTTTGGTGGTCATAAATAAACCGGTTTCGCCAACTTTAACATTATTAGCTTTACGATCTAACAAAAATGTATGAACCTTAAAAAGCGGGTTGCAGTAGCGTTCCGTGTACTTTTCGTACAAATATCGGGACTGATATTGACTGTCGCAATCAACAAAAATATTGTAAGTTTCCGTGTGACTAACGCGGGCACACAAACCAGCCAACGATTTTAAACCCAAACCAGATTCAACCGATGGGACCAATTTACTCTTTTTCTCTTCTGACATTTTTTCCTCCATAATTTGATTTACAATTTATCATGGTTAAAACCGAAAATCAATACCGTACCCAAAAAAACTTATTCTTTGTATAAAATCGCGGGAAATGTTGATAAATAAGTCATGGCAAATATTATGCATTCACAAATTCAAAACCGCAAATTAAAGCCGTGGGCGGTAGCGCTAATTATTATTGGCGTGACATTATTAGTCGGATTCGCGGGCTCATTAATCGGGGGTAAAATGGACGGCAGTTACAAGCAACCACCACTCCACCCCGCAGATTGGGTTTTCTCGCTTGTTTGGACAATCAATTATATAGCGATTGCCTTAGCCGCGTTTATGACGTTCCAAGCCAATCAAGACCATGCACGACGTCGCAACGATTTGATTTGGTACGGAATTCATTTATTTTTTAATTTTATGTGGCCATTATTCTTTTTCCGCTTTAATTTATTAGCTTTTTCAATCATTTGGTTAGCATTAAACATTGTTTCTGCAATCATTGTCGCATGTCGCTTTTATAAATCATACTTGCCATCCGGAATCATTATTATTATTTATACCATGTGGCTATTCTACGCCTTTTATCTTAACTGCGGCGTTATGGTTTTAAACATTTAACTTAAGTTCTTGTATTTTGGTTTAAAACCTTTTCCTTCTACGGAAAGCAAGAGTTAACATAATAATTGAACTGCCAAATAAAATAGTTGCAGCAATTCCACCACCAATTTCAATCGCCATTTTTGTCATATCCGCCGAACTTTCATTCTCTTCAAAGACAACGGAAATTTCAGTGTCATCTGTTACCGAAGCTAAACTAACTCGATAAACCCCATTAGGTCCAGCAACAACCTCCTGTTCCACCCCATCAAACATAACCGATTTTAATTTGTATCCATCTTCTGCTTTAAATTCGTAAATTTTTTCTGCACCATGTTGAACGATAACATTGTCTGGTGTAATCATTCTACCCTTACCAACAACTTTTACCGTAACTAAATGAATTACAGGTTTTGCATATAAAATTAATTTAACATCAGAAGCAGGCATCTCAAATTTTTGCATCAAATTATAATTCTTAATTGAAAAATCCAAATCATCACATTCGGACAAAGACCAAGCATTCAATTCATAACCTTCAGTAAATTCAGGTGTCAATCCAACTTGACTACCAAATAAATATTTACCTACCCCGTTAATTTTTGCGATACCATCCCCGGATTTTTCAACACTAACATTGTAAAAATTACGACTGTAATAGATGTTAATAACTGTATCCTCACCATGAATCAATGGTTGTTGTTCAAAGGTTTTAGCACTAAAACCAATATAAACGTGAGCCCTTGCTGACGTTTCCGCATCAGAAGTTGTAAATTGCTCTGTATTAGTCAATTCATATTCATGCGTAACATCTGAATTCACATCATAACATTTTTCTAAATAATGATTAACAGTATATGTAATTGGATCTACTTCAAACTCAACAGCAATTGTGTGAGATTCTGATATGTTTTCAAACGTATACTGGTTCATTTCAATACTGTTTGGTAAAAGTTCGTTGTCAACATAAACAGCTTTAACGTGATAATGTGCATCCGGCGCAAAGGTTACCACAACATCCGAACCTTTATCAAACATATTAAAACCAGATATGGATGATGTACCGTATCCACCAATAACATTGGCTTCAACAGTAACATAATCAGGAACACCCGCAGCCAAGACCGGCATTCCATAACCAAACGAAGTATCCTTTCCTACTGGGCCTAAATCTTGGATAAATTCAGGTTTTTCACCTGTAAAAATTTGGTTAATTTCCGCTGTAGTATAGCTATGCAATAAATCTGATTTCAGCAATGCTACAAAAGCCACCACGTGCGGTGTCGCCATTGATGTACCACTTAAATAAGTATACTCTCCAATATAAAAAGCACTTCTAATGGAACTTCCAGGAGCACAAACATCGACACAGTCACCATAATTGGAATAACTAGCCAGACTCATTGTTGCATCAAGTGCACTCACTGTAATCACACCCGAAATGTTTGCCGGCGAATAATTAGCGGCATCATCAGTTTCGTTTCCTGCGGCCGCAATACAGAAAACATCACTATTGATTGCTGCTTGGATATTAGACAAATACCCACTCGTGCCAGTTGATTTGGCGCCAAAACTCATATTAATTGCCACAATATTATATTGTTTTGCCATTAACGCAACTCGCAAAACAGCCAGAACAGCATGTGTTGTATCACCAGTCGAGTTTCCATCACTCCCTTTTTTCATAAATTTAATGGGTAAAATTTTAACATTGGGCAAAGTCATATCACAAATAATACCTGCACAATGAGTGCCATGACCTTGGTCATCTTCAAATGCATATTCCGTAGTGCTTGCTACACCTGTATAATCGTAGCCAATAAACTTTCCATTCTCGTCACGCAACATACGATTTTGAAACCAAGGATGGTCTGTATCAATTCCTGTATCTAATACCACAACCGTCACCTCAGGCAATGCCGAAATATCATTATTCTCTGCCTTAACAGTATCTAACAAATATTGCGAATACTTTTGAACATCCATTTTGGTCGCACCCCAAGTCAAATAAGAAAGTTCCTCATTCGGGTCAATTGAAATCATAACACCATCACCTTCTGTAGATGCGCCATCATCTTCAACCCAACAAATACTATCAACGCAGACACTTTTTACATCTTGACAAGTTAAATAGTACTCATATGCCGCTCTCGCCATTGCTTCAGTTTCATATTGGTGAATGTGCATGTCATTATAACTAGCAGAAACCACGGCTCCACGTAAATCAATATTGTTATCATCGGTATAAATCAATAAACGTTTAGTACCAAACTGACGGGTTAAAACCATGTTATTATCACCTTCAGTTAAATCATATCCATTCTGTTCTGCAAGTTCAACTAATCGATAAAGTACGAATGTTCCACTTGAATCCACAATAATTTCCGTTAATTCGGTAAATGTTTTTCCTGTAACCAAATATTCACCATTATCACCCAAAATCAAATCATTTTTTTTATTGAAGAAAACTACTGCATTATCATCGACTGGATATTGTTGTGTTAAACTTAAAACAACATTCGAAAAATTTTCAAATCCACTTTCATCGTAAATAGTTGACTTAAGCGACAACGAATTATCCGCATGTAAATTTATCGTTAATAAGGGTGTTAAGTTAAAGGCCGAAAAAAGCAGACAAGCCAAGATGAAAGTCACACAAACAAAAAGTTTTAAATTAGCCCCCACGTTTTTCATTGTTTACTTCTTAAGTATCATTGATAACGCTTATTTTGTCAATTATTTTAGATTGACAAGCCTAAACGCATATTGTATAATTACGATGTTTGGCCCGCTAGCTCAGTTGGTTAGAGCGCATGCCTGTCACGCATGAGGTCGACAGTTCAAGTCTGTTGCGGGTCGCCATAAATTACACTATATAGTGTATGCAACAACTAAAAAACAATACAAAATGTGGTTTTTGTCGTTCCACAAAAGTTTTTTCTAAATTAGTACGCCTATTAGTACGCCTATTCGTTACTAAAAATAGTACTAATCGCAAGTTCACACAGTCACAAAAGCCCTGCTAAATTCGCGGGGCTTTTTTATTATTCTTATTTTTATATTGTTTTGCAGCAACTTCTAATTTACCAAAATCTACTATTCTCTTTTTTATTCGAACAGGCAAACGATGTTGTTTATAAAGTTTATATAAATTCGTAGCCTTATGTAAAATTGCGATTTCATTATCATTGAAAAACTCAATTTGTTTTAATAATAAAAATTTATATTGTTGATTTCGAGTTTTCGCGATGTTGATTGGATATATTGCACTTTTAACTGTTGGAATCATATTATTAAAGCAAATCGCACCCAGTTTACCTCCATCAATTCTCATAAAATCAATATCATTTTTCATTGTAAAAAACTTTTCTTTTGGACTAGATAATGGCGCATAATAACTTTGTCCCTTAACTTCAAACAAAACACCAATATATGGTCTACGGTGATTCTTATTATACATAACATGATTATCTATATTGAACAAATAACTTATATAGTTATCATCCAACATGACTAATTGAATAATGTGTTTGTTCATCTCTCCTCCTAAGTAAAAAGGCGAGGAATTTACCCCGCCTTTTTTCGTCCCAACTTTGGGCTTGGGTACTCCCACTTTTTTCGTCCCTACTTTATGGCAAGGGGTTTCCTACTTTTTTCGTCCTCTATTGGTTGAGGTTCACCGGAAACGGAACAAATCTCTTAAAAGGAGGTTTTCCGTTACCAAAAGATAACACAAAAAAAATCAGTAAGTCAATAGAAATGTGCCAGTTTGGCACATTTTTTGTGTTACCTTATTTTAATATATGTTCAATTTTATTTAAAACAATACTTCAAGGCCACTAAAATACAAAAACCCCGAGCCCGTAGGTTGCCGGAGTATGAAATTGCATTTAACAAAGGTCTAATCAAAGCGAACATTGGAAAACTACTCTATGCAGATCAACCAATTGCAGCAGAGCGCCAAACACTACCGCGCGAAAAAGAAAAAGAATTCATCGAAGCACTGCCCGAGGTTTATCGAATATATGCGATTGCTGTTTTATACAGTGGATGTCGTATTAATGAGCTTTTCAGAATTGAAGCCGAAGATTTAGATTATGATAGGAATATTATCTGGATCAAGGAAACAAAAACACTTAAACGCGGTGAGCGTAAAACCACACCTTACAAGCTACGACCAGCTTTTCTTTTCCCGGAACTAAAACAAATTAAATTTCCACTGCCATCGATTTGTTTAAGTTGGTTAAGAAAAGCATTCAAACACGCCAGTGAAAAAATCGGAATTACTATTACACCACACGATCTGCGGCATACATATGCGACAAGATTGGATGAAATGGGAATCAATCGCGAAGTGATTCTCTTTCATGGCAATGTAAAAATGACAAAACACTACATCCATGAAGATAAAGCTAAAAAGTTAATGAAAGAGTTTGAAAAGTTTAATCAAAATCAGCAAAATACGCCTATTAGTACGCCTATTCAGACCGATTTCAGCACCCAAAATGACGATTTACCACCAGATAACAACAATATCTAGTGTTTACATTCTTAAAACATAACACTATGTTGATTTAATTTTTTGGCGGTCGCTGTCACGCATGAGGTCGACAGTTCAAGTCTGTTGCGGGTCGCCATAAA
>CAMOZC010000039.1 GCA_946630785.1 uncultured Clostridia bacterium
CCCAATTTTTCCAAGTCTTTTATTAAAACAAAAAGCCCGACGGATTTTGTCAGGCTTTTTAAATTTTATTGTCCCAATTATTTACGTCGACGTTTGCTAATTACAATGCCGAATACAATGCCACCAATAATTAAGATACCGGCGGCGGTGCCTGCAATCCCCCAAATCAAAGCATTATTGTTTTGGTTGTTAACCTTTACACTGTTCTCGTCCAATTGTGCAGTTAATGTCATATCTGCGGTAACTGGAGTTGTGAAATCGTATGCTTTATCTCCCGCGTACCAAGATACAAGATAACCGTCGACTGTGATGTCTGGCGCTTGAACCAAATCACCTTCAACAACCGCACGAGTGGTATACACTTCGCCGTTAGCATTAGCAAAAGTAACGTTGTAAATTTTCTTCCAGACTGCGGTCAAAGTCATATATTCTGTAACTGGAGTTTCAAAATCGTATTCCGTAACAGTAGTTTTATTTCCAGAATAACCTGAGCCACTATAAGAGAATGAAATGCGGTACCAACCACAGAAGAAATATCCGTCACGGGTTGGGTCGGTCGGGATCATAACTTTAGCGCCATGTTCAATAACTTGAGATGGAACCGCGGTACCACCGTTACTATCAAAGATAACTTCGTAAGTGTAAATTTCCCAATCGGCTACCAAGGTTATATCTTCGGTAATTGATGTATTGTTAAAATCAAATTCAGCACCATTTAGTTTCCAACCAACTAAATCGTGATATGCTTTACTGGTCCAAGGGAAATAAGCATAACCATTTTTTTCTACGTATTGTGGTTCAATTTCATAGCCACCATCCGTATCAAAGGTTACCACACATAATTTTTCCCATTCAGCTACCAAGGTTATATCTTCGGTAACTGGAGTACTGAAATTATATGGTTCATCATTTAAATACCAACCTAAAAACTTATAACCGGTTTTAATTGATGTTGGCGATGTTATTGTAGTATTATATGTTATTTCACGCGGTGCTATTTCCGTACCACCATCTGTATCAAAAGTAATAATTGGATTTTTTATCCATTCAGCAACAAGTGTTATTTCTTCAGTTACCGGTGTATTAAATACATACAGTTCACCACTTAAATACCAACCTAAAAATGTATAATGCGCTCTAGATGGATCTGAAGGACGTTTTAACATATCATCACAATCAACCAAAACTGAAGAAACATCACTACCACCATTACTATCAAAAACAACGGCAACTTGCCATTTTGCATACAGGGTAATGTTATATTTAATTGGTGTATCGAAAGTAAAGGGCTTTGTATAGTTTTCGTCTAAATACCAACCCGACAAGTGATATCCTGCTTTTTCAGTACTTGGTTCTTCAACAAATTCACCGAAAACAATTAATTGATCAGGAATTGATGTCCCCCCAGTGGTATTAAATGTCACTGTGTTTTGATCGTCACCATAATGCACAACACCACTGTTAACATACGATTGTAAATTTGGGTCATTCATCAAATCTGGATTTTGAACAATAATTTCTTTTAAATTACTACATTCGTAAAACGATTGGGAGCCAATAGTATTTACGGTTTTTGGTATTATTATAGATTTTAAATTTCTGCAATAATAAAAAGCATAATTACAAATTTTCGATACGTTGTCCGAAATCACAACTTCGGTAATTTCTTCACCTTGTATTACCAGTTTTCTTGTCCATTGTACAGGATTTGAAGAGGTATAACTATAAAAACCAAACTCAATTTGCGTCCAGTCATCAATAGTCCCTAAATAATTCATTGATTTCAATCCACAACCATAAAATGCCATTTCACCAATACTAGTTAAACTTTTTGGTAAAACAATTGAAGCTAAATTTTTACAATTATAAAAGGCAAGTGAATTAATTCTAGTTACTCCTTCAGAAATTACTGCTTCCGTAAATTCTTCACCTTTTATTAGTAGTTTTCCTGCTATACATGTCGGATTACTAGAAGCTTCATCACTGCTAAAATTTATTTGAACCCACTGGCTAATTTCACCCCAATAATTAACTTGTTTTAAATTTTCACACTTAGAAAAGGCATGTGTACCGATTGAAGTTAAACTTGCTGGTAATGTAATCGATTGTAAATTTTTACAATTATTAAATGCATAAGGACCGATGTTAGTGATACCATTTGGCAATGTAATCGATTTTAAATTATAACAGGCTGAAAACATCTCGTAACCTATTGATGTTAAATTACAGCCAAAAGTGATTGAAGTTAAACCTGTATGCCCAAAAGCTGCTCTATCACAATTAATCAAACTATCAGGTAACACAACCGATGTTAATTTAGTACATCCATAAAACGCTCCATGTCCGATACTAACGACCCCTTCTGGTATTAAAACCGATTTCAATCCAGAAAGATTGCGACACGCACCTTCCCCGATTGTTATTATTCCGTCTGGAATTTCAATACGGTAAATTGCATTACTAAATATATAATTTTTACCAGCTTCATTAAGTCCATTAAAAATCTTACCATCACTTGAAATATCAAGATACTTACTTTCGAGTGTTCCAAGATCATATTCCATAACCGCGCTGGTCTTGGGTCCCATGGTAAACACCAACGCCAGTGACGCCACCACCATTAACACGACCGCGCTTAAAATAGCGATGATTGATTTTTTTGACATTTGTTTTTCTCCTTAAATAGTATTTGCACTTTTACAAATACTACCGACAGTATACCATCCACCACACATAAAACACAAGCACGTGTTATTGTACACAAGCAAAAAACCCGACGGGATGTCGGGTGCGGTTGTTTATTGTCGGTTGCTGTCGTACAGGCTGACTTCGCGATTGGATTGTTCTTCGTGAATTAATTTAATCTTTTCCAACAATTCGTCATAACTTGGTAAATTTTTAATATCGTCCAAACCAAAACGTTTCAAGAAATTGTCCGTGGTACCATACAGCAATGGACGTCCCAAAACCTCTTTACGTCCCACGATTTCAACCAAATTGCTTTGTGTTAAAATCTGAATCGCATAATCACTGCCAACGCCACGAATTTGGTCAATTTCCAAACGCGTTACCGGTTGTTTATAGGCAATCACCGCCAAAGTTTCCAAAGCAGCTTTGGTTAGGTTACGCTCACGCAAAGGATTTAAAACCAAACCAACTTCGTTTTCATAAGCAGGATTGGTACAGAATTGATAGTTATTACGATATTTAATCAAGTGAATGCCATTATCACCACTGAACTGTCCGCGGACAAATTCCAAAGCGGCTTCGGCTTCTTTTTTGGAAACTCCTAATTTTTGGCAAAACACTTCAACCGGCAAACCATCACCACAAGCGAATAAAATTGCCGTCATTTGGTGTGCTAGTTCTTGCACACGGTTGCTGGGTGCTGTTTTTTCCGCACTACGTTCGCGCGTTTTATGCGCCGTATTCGTTGTCGGTAAGGTCAAAATTTCCGTCGCCAAAAGAGCCTCCTTTAATAATTTCAATTTCACCGAATGCCTGAGCTTGTCGGCAAGCCACCAATTGTCGTTTCAACAATTCCAACACCGCCAAGAACGTATTGATGACTTCGCTGCGTGTGATGTCGGCTTCAAACAATTGACTGAACTGAATGTGGCTACTTGTTTTCAAGCGCGTCACCACATCTTTAATTTTATCGGCTACAGTAAATCTGTCAAGTTTTATTGTGGTCTTTTCAATTTTTACACTGTTTTCACCAACACGTGCCAAGATTGCGGTAAAGGCATTAGTTAGGTCATCAAAGCTAACTCCATCCAATTTCCAGTTTGTATTTACCTTCATCACGGCTGGTGCGCGGTAATAGCGGCCAACTTCATCCATGGTCTTTAGGTTCTCGCTAGCGTCCTTAAACAAAGCATACTCTTCCAAACGTTGACGCAGTAATTCTTCACTGTCCTCTTCTTCGGGTTTTTCTTCTTCCTGACGTGGCAAAATTTGTTTACTTTTAATTTCTACCAAAATTGCACCGACTTCCACAAACTCGCTGGCAATATCCAAATCCAAAGTTTCTAATTCGTCTAAGTAAGCCAAATACTGCGATGTCATATCGCCCAGACGAACAGTTTTTATATCAAGTTTATGTTCACGCACCAATTGCAACAACAAATCAATCGGACCGTCGAAATCGGCAAGGTGTACCTTCACATCTTCACTGGCGCGTTGAATTATCCCCATCTCAATTTATCTTATAAAAACAAATGCCAAAAGTCAAGAAATAAGTCACTCAACCAAACTTGCATATAACCCAAGATATTAGTGAAATAAATCACAACCAACAGAATAATTAACGCCACCAAGCGATTTTCCTTCATGAAACGAACATAAGCGCTTTGCGGCGCCAAGGATTCAACCAAGCTAAAACCATCCAGCGGTGCAATTGGCAAAAGGTTGAACGTTGCGAACACAATGTTAATAAACATCATGTAAAAGAACAAATACGCCCAGACCGTTTTACCAATCAGCAAAACGTAAAAGAACGAAGCGATAAACGCCAAAAGCAAATTAACACCAATCCCAGCCAAAGAAACCGCGATACAGCCTGCGCGGCGGTTTTTAAAATTATTCGGATTAATTGGTACTGGAATTGCCCAACCAAAACCTAACAACAGGAAACACAACGTACCCAAGCCATCCAAATGTTTGGCTGGATTTAAACTTAATCGTCCAGCGTATTTCGCTGAAGGGTCTCCGCACCACAGTGCCACCAAACCATGAGCAACTTCGTGTAAAATTAAAGCCGACAAAATCGCAATCAAATAGAAAGCAAGTAATGCCAACGTTTGATAAATGTTATCACTGGTACGGATTAAATATAACATACTCGCCTCTAACTTATGCCCCGATGGTTTGTTGATAGTTTTGAATCATTTCCCACAAATCGCCGATGGTACCTGGCAACGAAGCCTCCAAGGCCTGTTTATCTTCATCGGTGGTGGCTTCTTTAATGTTTTTCAAAGTTTCTTGCACCGTCTCAATTTGTCCCTTAACATCGGCAACACGTTGGTTAATTTGCTCATCATTCAAACCTTCTTGCGTTAATGCCGCTTTCAAATCATCATCTTTAACGTTAGACAAGACCTCATTCAGGGTTTGTTCCACGGCGTCACTAACTTGAGGAATATCCATGGCGTTTTGAATCATACCAACCATAGCATCTTTATCCAAATCGGAAACTGCATCAATAAAGTCCTGAGCCAAGTCTTCTGGATGTTCCGTATCAAGATTTTGAATCTTATCAACTAAATCACCCAATGCAGAGTTATTAATCAAGTTAGCGACGTTAACAACTTTGTGCAAAGTTTCTTGCCATTTATCTTTAGTTTGATTCAACATCTCAGCCAAAGATTCAAAATATTCGGCAGTTTCATCGGTGCCCATATCATCCAATTTATTGATAACAAATTGTTTGATTGGTTTAAAATCATCTGTTAATTGATAAAGCGCATCAATCAGGTCGTCAATTTTTTTAAATTTAATTTCGTCATATGATTTACCGATAAAATCCGGGTTGGTCGTTTTTTGACTGTCATATTCATCTTGTGAAATTACTAAGCCCGCGATGTAATCCAAAATGGCTTGCATCTGTAAACGGCTGTCATCATAACCCTTTGCTTTTAATTCAACTTTCTTAGCATCAATGTCATCCATAACAGTAACATAGTTACGCAATACGTGTGCTACTTCCAACAAATCATTACCCAATACTTCCCAGTTACCTTTAACTTTAACACCATTTGTATCATTATGGGTAAACGCATTTTCACCAATAAACATTGGGATTAAGTCATTAACCAAAGTTTTCAGGTCCTTATCGTTCCCAAACGCGTTGTCCATCGCTTTGCTGTAAATCAACAAATTATCAACATGATTTAAACCAAACAACTTAATGACTGAGAAGTTAATCAAGCGGTCACCCAAGACATTAATTAACGGAGTGTTTTTGGCATAATCACCATATGTTTTTACCAAGCGAGCAGTACTTAAGTCGAAATAATCTTTTGCTGTCAACTTCTCGCCTGCCAAAATTCCAGCCAAGGTTTTTGGTTGTACTAAGCCTTCATAAGAAACTTGGTAAGTATTTAAAATTTCGGCCAAATTAATGGTATTAATTATATCTTGGCGAATTAAATTTAATTTTTGTTCGCCCACATAATTAATCGCGGCTTGCAAACCAGCACCAAATTGTGCATAGTTTGTCGGTGCCACTTCACCCGCACCCAACGTATAGGTAAATTCACGTGAAGTGGTATTGTTTTTAATCAATAGACCATAAATACTGTTAGCATAAATGTCGGTACCATCCAGTAAGGTCAAATCATCATTAAATGGCGCTTTAAAAATTTCATCCAAATCAGCCAATAAATGGTCGGCCACATTCAAGATTTTCAAATCAAATACCTTATTAACAATTTGACGGATAGCCTGATAATCATCCGCGGTTAATGCTGTTAAATCAATCTTGCCATCAACATAAATATGCTGAATTTTTTCGACTGTATCACGCATGTTAACAGCATCAATATACAATTCGAAACAAGTATTCGCATCATGGATTAAATTAATATTATCGGCATCTTGGATACGTACAGTAGTTTGATATTCTAACGCCTTGGTAGACAAAAATTGCAAACCACTGTATTTCATGAACTTACTGTACATTTGAATCGGTTGACTAACTTTGTTCATCAAACCTTCAATATCAACACCATTAAAATCAAAATCATCACTGTCGCTGTAATGACCACCCATAGCTGTCGTTTCTAATTGTTGTTCACTTTGTGTGTGAGCGGCTTGGTACGCGGCGGCTTGGTCAACCATGCCAATCAAACCATTTAATGGAAACATGAAAATTACAAACAGTAAAATTCCCTGCACTGCACCGACTAACAAACCTAAACCAGCATGTTTAGGATTACGTTCGCCATCACGATTGCGTTTTGGTGCCGCAAAACGAACCACAACCGCATAAACAAACCAAGACAAAATCTTAATGATAAGATACAAAACTAAGAACACCGCAATGTTGGCAATTGCAAAAGCCACACCAAGCACATAGTCTTGAATGTAATCTTGGAAAGGCGCCACATAATCACCAATCTCTGCTTGTATTTTTTGCATTAACTGTTCACTGGCGTAGTTAACGTGTTCTTGTGGCGTACGTCCAGCGATGTTTACATCTAATCCCAACACCGCATTGGCAAGAAACGGCGTCACAAAGAATGCCACCAACAACAAGCCAATCAAAATCACCATGCGGATACTGGCGCGCTTGACACCGCGCATAAATCCGAATAACATTCCCAAAATCAGGAACACGGCGAACACCGTTATCATTCCCAAAGACAAATACGGGGACATTTTTTCAAAAATTGTATTATCCATCACCCATATTATACACATAATTCGGTCTCTTTTGCAACGAATTTGAGAAATTTCACCATTTCAGTTACCAAAACTTTTCGACATATTTCCCCCCCAAAAAAAAAGACCCGAGCATTGCGGGTCTTTTCGTTTTTTTAGTTTTAATTATTTGCGGCGATGTTTGCTAATCACAATGCCGAACACAATGCCACCAATGATTAAGATGCCCGCGGCGGTACCCGCAATACCCCAAATCAAAGCATTATTGTTTTGGTTGTTCACTGCGGGGTTTTCTTCCGCTGGGGTTTCAGGTAATCCTTCTTCCCATTTTGCATAGAGGTTAATATCATATTTAACGGGAGTATCTAAGGTAAATGGT
>CAMOZC010000040.1 GCA_946630785.1 uncultured Clostridia bacterium
AATAGCGATAATTGATTTCCTTGACATTTGTTTTTCTCCTTAAATAGTATTTGCACTTTTACAAATACTACCGATAGTATACCATCCTCCACACATAAAACACAAGCACGTGTTATTGTGCACAAGCAAAAACCCGGCAACATGTCGGGCTTTTTATTTACGACTGGCGATGGCGCGCGCCGCTTCGCGGGCAAGGTCACGTTCTTTAATGGTTTGTTTTTTGTCAACAGTATTTTTACCAGTTGCCACAGCAATGCTGATTTTTAACAAGCCGGCGTTGTTCCAATAAACTTTTAACGGCACACAGGTATTACCCTTAACATTAATTGCTTTCGCAATTTTAGCAATTTCGGCTTTGTGTAATAATAATTGACGATTGCGACGTGTATCTTGTTCGGCCACTACTCCATTTTTATAAGGGGCGAAATATGCGTTCTTCAACCAAATTTTACCGGTACTCAATTCTAAATGAATAAAACTTTCGGTCAAGGTAACATTGCCAGCCCGGGCGGATTTAACTTCCCAGCCCAGAAGTGACAATCCCGCTTCGAATGTATCATGTAAAAAATAATTGAAACGCGCTTGGCGATTTTCCGCAATGACTTTCATAATTGATAAATACCCATGGCATGTTTCACAGCCGCCAAAGTTGCATCCGTTACTTCACGTGCGCGTTTGGTTCCTGCGCGTAAATAACCGCGTACTTCATCCATGTGTTGTTCGTAGTAAGCGCGACGTTCACGCATCGGTGCCAAGATTCCATCCAAGCATTCAAACAATAATTTTTTCAAGACCATATCACCCAAACCACCTTGACGGTATTGGGCTTTTAATTCGGCCAGGTGTTTTTTGTTTTCATAGAAAGCATCCAAATACATAAAGACAACATTGCCTTCTACTTTACCTGGGTCACTAACTTTGATGTGGTTCGGGTCGGTATACATGGAATTAATTTTACGTTTTAATTCTTCGGCACTGTCTTTCAAATAAATACAGTTGCCTAAACTCTTACTCATTTTGCCGGCTCCGTCAATACCTACCAAGCGACCACGCGCTTGCTCCGGAATCAACGCCTCAGGCATCACCAAAGTTTCACCATACAAACGGTTGAAAGTTGCCACGATTTCGCGGGTTTGTTCTAACATCGGGGCTTGGTCAGCGCCAACCGGTACCAACGATGCACCGAACGCCGTAATATCCGCCGCTTGAGAAATAGGATAATTTACAAAGCCAACTGGTACTTCACGGCGATAACCTTTGGTTTTAATTTCATTCTTAACGGTTGGGTTACGTTCCAAACGAGCTTGCGTCACCAAGTTCGCATAAAACATGGGTAATTCATACAAAGCCGGAATTGCACTCTGTAAAACAAAGTGAATTTTTTGAGGGTCTAAGCCGACCGCTAAATAATCCAACATTAATTGTTCAACCGAAGTCGTAACCTTTTGAACGTCTTGCGCATGGTCGGTTAAAGCCTGCAAATCAGCAATCATAATAAACATTTCAAATTCGCCCGTAGCTTGCAAGCGTACACGGTTGGCTAAACTGCCAGCATAGTGTCCAATGTGCAAATTACCACTGGGACGGTCTGCGGTTAAAAGTACTTTCTTTGTGGTTTTCATCTTGTCATTGTAACACACCATCTTGCACTTGTAAAAAAATTTCACCAATAAATTTGCCGTACAATCACCAAATCAATTGACAAGCACCACAGATACACATAACATTAATTATGTGAAAAATCATTTAAAACCGAATGAATTCACCTTACACGTGAAAATCAATGACGAAAGTCAAATCTTTTCTAACTTGAATTTTAACGAAGATAATTTAAATTACGAATTAGGAAATTACTTACAAGAAAAAGCTGAACATGAATTTCCGTTACCGCTAAAAGAAAATTACACAATTAACATTCACTCTATAAATCCTAATTTACGTTTACCAGAAGTTACCCGTTGCATCCACCATCACTTTCATAACCGCTATGATGCTGAAAAACGTAAACTGCGTGACAACCTACGTTTTGCTTTAATTTTATTTACATTAGGAATGTTAACTCTAGTTTTAAATTATTTTGCAGTAACATACTTTAATAATTTCTTTCTAACAAAAATTTTAGACATAACAGCATGGGTTTTCATTTGGGGTGCTGTTGAGGTCAGTGTTTTGGAACGTCACAACATCCGCCGCAACTGCATTATTTTGCGACGACTGGCTTTCGCCGAAGTCAAGATTACCTATAACACCAAACTTGATGCCCCTGTTTACATTTAATCATTAAGAAAAAAAGCCCGCACATGTCGGGCTTTTTAAGTGTTGTTACATTGGTTAAATTATTGACGGGTAAATTCCAAAACATAGGCATCAATCGTATCCATATCAGTTTTGACTTTTTCGCTGATGGCTACATCACCAACGCAATAAATTTCATGGTCCAAAGCTAATACAGGTGTGGTTGGACGCAAACGGGCGGGAATTTTTTTATCGGTCATAAAGGCGTTTAATTTCTTACTGCCGCCACCAATTTTTTCAAACACATCACCGTCCAAGCGGAAACGCCACTTAGCTTTCTTTGGTAACTTTTTTGCATCAACAACACACAAGCCACGTTGAATTGCCAATTTATAACTGATTGTCTTGGTAACGGTAATGGTACCAAAACCTTCCACTAAAGTCTTGCCAACTTTAAAGGTATATTCTTTAAATTCTGGACGTGATTCACGACGAACCAAACTGATGTATTCATATTCTTTTACGGCATAGGCATTGTGCGGTAAGGATACCCTTTCACCGTTCAAACCATCTGTACTTAACGCTATAATGGCTTCAATGTGTTTGATTTCAATATCAGGACGTAAACCCAATAAATCCAAACCATAATAGATGGTACGTGTAATAATTGAGTCTGGCATATAGAAACGATTTAAAGGAATGCGAACAACGTTACCTTCACGAGCAATACCGTTCATATCACATTGGTTAGCAATATATTGATTATCGCGAGTTGCTAACTTAGCGAACGAAGCCAAGTTTTCCGGTGCAGCACGCCATTCTTTAGTAATCAAGGGCATGACCATGTTGCGGATATAATTGCGACGGTAACTGTTGTCTTCGTTAGTATCATCTACTACGTGTGGAATGTTATTACGGTAATTATAAGCAATAATATCAGATTTCTTAACTTCCAAGAACGGACGAATATAAACACCACTGACCGGCTGCATACCCGAAGCACCATCCAAACCACAACCACGGAACAAGTGCATCAAAACCGTTTCGGCTTGGTCGTTCAAATGATGCGCAATCGCAATCTTTTTTAATTTATGTTTTTTTATTGCATTTTCAAAGCATTCATAGCGCAAAATACGTGCGGCAGTTTCTACGCTGACTTTATTCGTTGCAGAATACTCTGGTACGTTTACACTATATTTAACAAATTCAATAAAATGTTCATCACAGTATTGTTTGACAAATTTTGCATCACTATTGGCCGTACGGCGAATATTATGGTTAATGTGTACTGCCACAACTTCAAAGTGAACCTTTTCGGCCAAATCGTGCAAAATGTTCAAAAGTGCCATACTATCTTCACCACCAGAGACAGCGACACCAATACGGTCCCCCGCGTTAATCATTTTATGATCCGTAATATATTGAATAACTTGTGCTTCCATTAAGAGCATTTTAACACATAACTGCTTGACAATCAAGAGGGTTGGATATATTATATTAAGTAAATAAAGACAGCCGCAAGGGGTCTTTTTTTTAAGGAGAAAAAAAATATGGCATCAAAAAAAGGTAACCGCGTTCCAATGGTATTGGTTTGCACAGAATGCAACCAACGTAATTACGATACGGAAAAAAACAAAAAGAATGATCCAGAACGTAAAACGTTGACAAAATATTGCCGTTTCTGCCGCAAACATACGGAACACAAAGAAAGTAAATAAGGAGGGTGCATGGGTTCAAAATCAAAACGCAGGCACGCACAAAAGCAATACAATCGGGCACAAAACAAGCCTGCTGTTTCTGCGGATGCGGACGCAGCGGTTGTTGAAAACAATGATGCAGTCGCTAACGAAAACAAAACCGAAACAGCAACTGTTATCATGACACCCAAGGAATTGCGTAAAGCAGAAAAAGAACGTGCTAAACAAGAAAAGTTGTTACGCAAGCAACAAGCCCAAAACGCCAAAGAAAAGAACAAAGACAAAAAAGACAACAAAGAAAAGAAACCATTCTTTTTGGTTCGTTTCTTTAGGTGGATTGGTCGTGGCATAGCAAGTATTTTCAGTGAACTAAAAAAAGTCCATTGGCCCACTGCAAAACAAGTCTTCAAATCAACTGGTATCGTTTTAGGCATCGTAGTCCTATTTGGTATCATCTTATTAGTTGTTTGGATTTTATTTGGCTTACTACACTATTTGTTAGTCAATGGCAGTTTATCGGGATGGACGGTTTTTTAAGGAGGAATTATGGAAGAGAACAAAAACATTACAGATAATGAATTATCAAGCGACCTTTTAGCAAACGACATGCCACCAGAATTAAAAGTTGCTGGCAACCAACGTCGTGACACCGAAGCTCGCTGGTATGTATTACACACCTTTAACGGTTATGAAACCGTCGCCGAGGATAACTTAAAGAAAGTTGTCGAAAAATATCACTTGGAAGACCGTGTTCTAGAAATTTATATTCCAACCGAAGATATTATGACCGAAAAGAAAGATGGCACCAAAATGATTAAGACTCAACACAGCATGCCAACTTATATTTTCGTTAAAATGATTTACGGTGATGATATTTGGCACACTATTACACGTACACGTGGTATTACTGGTTTCGTTGGTCCAAAAGGTCGTCCACTACCATTGTCAAACACTGACGTTATGAAAATGCGTTTGGAACGTAAATTAAACACCAAAGTTGCATTCGAAGTTGATGATGTAGTTAATATCATTGACGGTCCGTTAATGGGTCAAACCGCTAAGATTACAGCTGTTGATGCCGCTAACCATAAAATTACTGTTATGGTTAACATGTTCGGCCGCAGCAACAAAGTTGAACTTCACACCAGCCAAGTCAAAGCTTTGGAAAAATAATTTAAAACCATTAAATCAAAAAAACTATCACATCCGTGGTAGTTTTTTTATTGCAAATTTCAGACTTGCCAATTAAGCCAAATACGTTTAATCTATAAACAAGACCAAGGAGGAAAAATGTATTATCAACAAGCCTTCATTAAGAATTTAAAAAATTACCGTAAGGTCAACCACCTTACTCAAAACGAGTTGGCTGAATTACTAACTTATTCACCGAAAAGCATTGATAATTGGGAAAAAGGTTTAGCGATGCCACCAATTGATGTTCTAATTGAATTGGCACATCGTATGAAAATGTCGTTGGACAAGTTACTAGGGCAAGACGAAACCAGTATTTATGAACAAACTTGTCATTACATGTTGAAAAAGCATCAAAACGACAAAAAACCACTGCCACCACTAACTAATGACCGTTTAGTTTCCTACATTCTTCGAAGTTTGATTTTCCGTTTTTCCAAAAAACCAGATTTACATAAAAGCAACCTTTCAACTCACGCGCAATATGCTACTTACGAAACCGACGTAATTCAATTCTTAGAGCAGAACCACTATTTAACCACGAAACCCAAATTTAAATTGGGTCCGGTTGTTTTTGAAGAATGCTACGTCCGCTACGAACGTTATTTGAAAGATGCAATCTATGACGCCATGACCACGCTCAAAGACAAAACTCAACCCCGCGATGCCATTGCAACCAAGAAAAAAGATTTGGCACTGCTAAAAAAACAATTAGCCGATTTAAGTAATATTTACAAAAATTATTACAAAAAAAAATAAAAGAGCAACCAATACAAGTTGCTCTTTTTCGTTAACCACTAACTGATTTATTATTTACCCATAACCGATGCGGTTGATTGTTGGACCGGTGCGGTCGGATTGAAACGAGTAAAATCAACACCTTTTTTATGCATGTCATATAATAAAGGCAGCATCGCCCAACCTGAACCAATTTCAAACATTAAAGCATTGATATCCTGCGGTTCACCAAACATTTCTGGTGCTTGCGATAAAATTTGCACAATTTCTTGTCTAGCCTGTGCGAATTGTTGCATATCCTTTTCGGCACCTCTACCTTGATATCCATAAGCATTCATGCCTTCTTCCATCTTTTTAAATAGGTTATTCAATTCTTTTTCCAAAGCGGCTGGATTTTCCACATGCATGTTATGTCTAAATTCGTACATAGCATAGTTAACGACATCTTGAACAACATAATCCATCATGCCATACGCTTGTTCAATAAAATCTTCTTTATCTGATTTAACAAAGTGGCGTTCTTCGAAAACACCATAACCAAGTTCATATTTTTCCTGGGCTACTAATTCACTTGGCACAGCTCCAGATAATACCAAAGTTTTGGCATCCAAAAATTTATGCATGCGATGTTGATATGCCGCACGAACAGCATTCAAGTCGGTATCCTCAGGCAAGCCCTGATTTGTAACACGTACGCCTTTAATTGTAGCTTTAATTACATCACTGTAATGATAACTACAAATTTGGTTATCAACACTCAAAATTTCGTATGCAGATACTTTGCCGTTTTTTATCGTTGCCTGTTCCATGCGTTTGTATTGGCTAGCCGCACGTTGGGTTAACGGTTTCATCTTTTGACAATCAGCCGCTAATTTTTGGAAAGCTTCATTTTGTTGTACATCACGATTATTATCGGTTAATTCCAAATCAAACAATTCATTAAAACAAATTTGGTCCAACATTTCACTTTCTTGGCGCAGAAACTCTTCGTCAACCGGCTTTTGTTTTTTGACCATTTTGGTATTGAATGAAGTTTCTTCTATATGAGGTGCTTCTTTATACATAATAGCTTTATCAGTTTGATTCAAACTTGCACAACTGTTTAAAGTCAATGCCGCCGCCCCGGCAATCACGCACTTTTTTAATTTATTTACTACACGATGTTTGTCAGAATTTTCCATAATCATAACACGTATCATAGCACAACCATAAACCCAAAATCAAGATTAAATTAAAAAAAAGCCTGACGCTTTTTACCAGGCTTTTTAAATTTTATTGTCCCAATTATTTACGGCGTCGTTTGCTAATTACGATACCGAACACGATGCCACCAATGATTAAGATTCCGGCGGCGGTACCTGCGATACCCCAAATTAAAGCGTTATTATTTTGATTATTAACTTCGGCATTTTCGTCTGCGGGAGTTTCGGGTTCAGGTAATCCTTCTTCCCATTTTGCATAGAGGTTAATATCGTATTTGACTGGTGTATCTAAGGTAAATGGT
>CAMOZC010000041.1 GCA_946630785.1 uncultured Clostridia bacterium
AAAAACGCCGGATTGTGTAATGTGGCTGTTGCCGTCGAGCGTTATTTTGGCGGAATTAAATTAGGCACCGGCGGTTTAGCGCGGGCATATGGACAAGCCGCTAGCCAGGTTTTGGCCAGTGTAACTCCGGTTTGGATGCGTGATTGTGTGGTGTTAGAATTTGCTACCAGTTATGAACAACAAGTTGCGGTAGCGAAATTGGTAGTAGAATACGGTAAGCAAATATTGGTTGATTATCAAAGTGTAATTCAATGGCAAGTTGCAATTCCTGTCGCCAAGCAACAAAGTTTTCATGTAGCATTGGGTGAAATTATGCGTACCGTGCCGCTTGTAACAGTGGTAATGCCACACGCCTGGATTGAATTTCACGACTAGTGCATATGCATAGGTATGGATACGTTGCGCGCAATTTTACCCGAAAAAGTGCAAAAGGCTTTTAATCATTTACCTTTATCACAAATTTATGAGTTACGCTTGCGGGCGAATGCGCCAGCCGTGGCGTGTGTTGATGGTCGTAATTTTGTTTTAAAGACGGCAGATATTACTTGTGAAGATTTAGAAAACATTGTGCATAAGGCGGCCGAATATGCAATTTATGCGGTGTTAGACCAAATGGTGAAAGGTTTTATCACAATTCGTGGTGGTGTGCGGATTGGTATTGCGGGTGAATTAGTTATGAATCGCGGACAAGTGATTGCTGTGAAAAATATCAGTTCACTTTGTGTACGGATTCCGCATGCGGTAAAAAATTGTGCGTCGGCTGTGTTGCCATATTTGTTTGAAATTAAACGCCCGATGTCGACTTTGATTATCGCTCCGCCGGGTGCGGGTAAAACCACTCTGTTGCGGGATTTGGCTTGGCAAATTAGCAATCGCTATCCAATGCTCAATACTTTAATTTTGGATGAACGTGGTGAACTTGCGGCTTGCTATCAAGGCGAAAAACAGTTAGACGTGGGACAAAATTGTGACGTGATTACAGGAGGCACAAAAGCTTTTGGTTTTGAAAATGGCATTCGCAGTTTACGACCTGACGTGGTGATTACCGATGAAATCGCGACGGCGGAAGATGCGGCGATGTTACAGCGTGCCGTACGTAGTGGTGTAGTGGTAATTGCCAGTGTTCACGCTGCTGATTTAGGTGAGGTGCGGGCAAAGCCAGATTTAGGTGTTTTAGTCTCGCAAGGTGTTTTTGAGCGTTACATTGTCTTACGTACTGGCGAGCAGGCAGGCGAGATTGTGGGAATTTATAACCGGGGGTTACAGCGTTTGTGAAATTATGGTTGGCGGTTGCTTGGTTAATTGGCTGTATTTGGCTTGGCATTAACCTTTATCGGCGACAATGGAATCAGGTTCGCGATTATGCTGGCTGGGTGGGCTTTTGTGAACATTTGCAACAGGCAATCGGTTTTGCCTTGCAACCGTTGCCACAAGCCGTGGAAAGTTACTTACCAACTTGTCGTGGACAATGTTACACAGTCTTAACTGGGTACTTGCAATTACTTAAGCAAAGAGTTGATTTAACCAGAGCACGTTTCTCGCAACTGACTGCGGATACTATGTTGGCGGAATTTTTGTACCAACTGGGGCGTACCAGTCGCGAAACTGAAAAAGACAAAATTATGGCGGCACAGGCAGTGTTTGCCGAAAAAGCCAAACTAGCTAAGCATGATTTGCAAACCAAAGCGTCTATTATGTTAAAACTTTTAATAATAATTGGTATCGCGGGAGGAATTTTATGGATGTAGAAATTATTTTCAAAATTGCAGCACTGGGAATTTTGGCCGCCGTAGTCTGTATGATTTTGAAACAAGCCGGTCGCGAAGAAATTGCTACTTTCGTATCATTGGCGGCGGTAATTATTTGCTTAGTGATGGTTTTATCCATGATTAGTGATTTATTCAATTCAATTCGTTCTTTGTTTGCACTTTATTAAGGGGTGATTTTGGAACTGACCAAAATGATTGTAATTGCAGTGGGGAGTGCCTTGGGTGTGTTGTTGTTGCGGCAGGCCAAACCTGAATTGGCAGTAATTATCGGCTTGGTTGGTACAATCTTAATTTTTTTAATGCTGGTGAATGGGTTAAGCCAGGTTATCAGTAGTGTTAACGGAATTGTGGCACGGACTGGGTTGGCCAGTGAATTGTTTGTCAGTATTTTAAAAATCATCGGAATTGGATATTTGTGTGAAATTGCCGCCAGTATCTGCCAAGAATCTGGAGCAAATGCGGTGGCGGATATGGTGATACTGGGCGGTAAAATTATCATTATGGTTTTGGCGATTCCGATTATTCAAGCCTTAGTTGATGTGGTTTTAGGAGTGTTGCCGAATGGATGAAGCATCAGAATTATCGCAAGCCGTTAATGATACATTATCGCAATTGGATTTCGGCGACCTAAGCCATTTGAATGTTTTTGGTGGTTCTGATTTTTGGTCGGTTTTGGGACGTATTTTATCTGGCGAATATTTCCAACAATATCCAGACGTTTTAAGTGGCGTTTGGGGCGTGGTTGGAAATGTGGTTTTGTCCGTTTTACCCATGGTGGTTATAGTTGTTGCGATTACTATCCTGTGTGGTTTTATGGGAACAGCAAAAAGTGGCGGCGTCAGTCATTTGGTATTCTTCGTCGCTTATGCAGCCGTAGTTTTAATTGTTGTTGGTAATGTCAGCGAATTGATTCAGATGGTTGGTAAAACATTAAATACTTTAAAGAGTCAGGTTGATTTGGTTTTTCCATTGATTTTAACTTTGATGGTGGCGGGTGGCGCTTCAACCAGTGCCAGTCTTTATCAACCAGCCGTAGCAGTTTTATCCAGTGTTATGATGCAAATTTTTACTTGGATTGTGATGCCATTATTTATGGTTAGTATGGCGTTCTCCGTGGTTTCACATTTAGCGCCGCATACACGCCTGGATAAGTTTGTCGCATTTTTTAATTCATTATTCAAATGGGTGGTTGGCGTTTGTTTTACGGTCTTTTTGTCGTTCATGACAATTCAAGGAATTACGGCTGGGAGTTTTGACAGTATTTCAATTCGGGCAACCAAAATGACAATGTCGGGTTATATTCCGATTGTTGGGGGCTATATGTCGCAAGGATTTGATTTGATTATGGCGAGTGCGGTCTTAATAAAAAATGCAATTGGTTTATCGGGAATTTTATTATTGTTGGGAATTGTGTTGTCACCCGTGGTAAAGATTATCATCTTTTCTCTAGCAATAAGATTAACTGCCGCTGTAACACAACCAATTGGCGATACGCGGATTAGCGATTTTTTGACAACAATCAACAAAAGTTTTGGGATGTTGGTGGCGTGTTTGTTGGGCGTGGTGTTTATGTATTTAATTATTTTAGCATTATTAATCATGACGGGGAATGTAATATAACATGGCCAGTTGGTTGGCGAGTATTTTGGGTGTCGTTGTTGTTGGTGTGATTGTGGAATTACTAACACAAAACCGCCGGATGGGAAATTTCATTCGCTCAATTTATGGTTTTATCGTTTTACTGGTGATTGTGTCGCCATTGCCCAAGTTGTTAAAAGCCGATTGGTGGACATCTCGCGCCGAAGAAATGGTTAACGCTGAGATGTTAGAAAACCTGGCGCAAAGCAGTTGCCAGACGCAAATTACACAAACCTTGCGTTTGAAAGGTTATGACCACGCTTTGGTGACGGTTGTTGACCACGTGATTTATGTGAATTTGGGAACAACGGTAGATGCGGCAACTTTGGCAGAATTGCAAAAAGATTTAGGGGAGGAGGTAGTCATTATATGAAATGGTTAGAAAAAATTAAGCAAATAAAACATTGGGAAATTTACGCTGCGGTCACTGTTGTTGTCGTCATGTTGGGTATTTATTTGTCCAGTATGCGTGGTAATCATAACTCTACAAAACAAACCGACCCGGTTACAGCGGTAACACAAAATGACAGTAGTTATGCCAGTCAATTGGAAACCAAATTGCAAAATGTACTAAGCTGTATTGCAGGGGCTGGACACGTGGTTGTTATGGTGATGACTGACAGCGAAGGTACAGCGGAATTAGCCTATGATATTCAAGAAAAGAATGTAACACAAACGGGCGCAAACTCACAAGAAGTCGAGACCACAACAGTAGATAAAAAAGTTGTTACTAAAAATGGCAGTCCCGTTGTGCTTTGGACTAATCCACCTAAGATTATTGGTATCGTTGTAGTCGCGACCGGAGCCAGTGATGTGGGTGTGCGTTTAAATTTGTTACATGCAGTGCAAACCATGTTAGGCGAAAATCATGTTCCGATTCAGATTCTCGCTGGGATTTAAAAATTGACAAAAAAATACAGTCATATCCAAAATGTCAGTTCAATATAATATTAGCAAGGGGGAAAGAATTGTGGAAGTAGTAGCACAACAATCAACAAAACACCGTCGTATCGGTAAAATGAAAAATTTTTTCGGAGCAATCTTTAATAAAAAAGCACGTAAAATTGCTTTGATGACAGGGTTGCTGGCGTTGTTGGTGGTAACCGGTTATTTGAATTTTACTTTAAATCAAAATGCTGTTTCTATTAACGCTGGCAGTAAAACCGAAACCAATATGTTTGTTACACTAAAAGAAAACCGTGCAGATTCACGTTTGGCACAACAAATGTTGTTACAAGAAATCGTAGCGAACCAAGCCGCCAGTGAAGATGCCCGCGCCGAAGCTCAAACCGCTTTAACCAGTTTGGCAGAAACCATTGCTTATGAAAACAATACCGAAAATTTGATTTCGGCTCAGTGTGGTTACGATGATGTTATTGTCAGTCGCAACGGTACCAAATTAAACGTCATTGTTAAATCGGCAGAAAGTGAAATTTCCAACGAGAACTTGCAAAAAATTATGAAGATTTTGGCTAACGCCATGAACAAAGAAAGATTGGAACCAGAAAACGGCGATATGCTTTACATTTCGATTATGTAAACATTGTTGTCTAAAAAAAATAATATTAAAAAGGCGATAAGCCTTTTTTTATTTAAATCCAATTTGGCAATAAATAGATTGTGTTGTTTGCGATTTGTGTGATTGCATTGTTTGGTGTGTTGGGGGGTTGGGTATGGCTGCGGCGTAATCGGTATTGGCTGGTCGAAACCAAGACTGCGGGAACTGTGCGGTCGCGAATTGTGCGGTTACCGTTACAACACATTGACAATAAAAAATTACGCCACGAAATTAAAATTTTTAATCGGATGTATTTAGTCTTACCCGTGGTGCACGGTGTGGCAGTGGCTTACCGCGAACAGTTGCGAACGCTTTTACGTAATCCCAAAACTAAACCCAGTGCAGACCCGTATGAACGACTGTTATATGGTTATGCTTGTTACGTTTTAATGCATAAAGTCGGTGACGAAGTTGTCCGGCGACAATTACGACACAACTTACTTTTCCTCTTGGCTCCTAAGCGTAAAATTGTGAAAAGGCAAAACGTAACATGGGTACGTTGCCAATACCAATTTCATTCTGTACCAGTGTACAAAATTTTCCGTGATTGTTATATGGACCCGTTACAACCGGGTATTACTTTACCAGAGCCATGGCAAATGGTGGTGCATGGCAGTTATATCAAATATTATAACGACCATATGGTTGTAAAACGTTATGCGCACGCTTATGAATTATCGGCAACGGAAACGCAAACCATTACTTTGAAAGTTGCTAACGATAAGACTGATTTTGATTGTCAAATCAGCCGCGGAGTGGTGACGTGTCGACACTTACCAAGCGGCGAAAGTCATACCTATGCCGTACGCGGAGACAATGTACGTTTGGCGACTAGTATGTGCGCCAAAGTAGATGCTTTAGAAATTTACATCACCTGGCAGGGTGACGCTAAAATTTGTTTAGACGGTGGACAGCCGCATTGGCTGACATGTGCGGAAGTCACGGATAATCAACGCTTAGAACATTTAGTGAATACAGCGTATCAATCACATTTTATTACAGGTGAACGATTACGCACTCGTTATCTGGCGGCGGTAAAGTTGGTTCCGTCTTTGCATGGCTTAACGCGGGTTGTGGCGGTACGGAGTGTGGATGACTTTTGGCGCGTGTGGAACGCATTAGAAGATTATCGTTATGTTGCACGCTTATTTCGGGGTTTTAGTTTGGTCTTTTTGTATTCTGGGGCTGTCGGTGATGTTGCCAATGTTATGTTAGCGAATTTGACACAAGAACAAATTACGGTTTGTCAACAAGACAATCTATGGATTTATTTAATTGATAGTACGGTCACTGAGCCCGATGCTTTGTATATTTTTAATAAAATGGCTCGGTCCAATCATTATGTTGCACCGGCACCGACACCGGTCGGTTTGTCGGTATCACGTACGTGGCCATACACTAAAACGTTAACGGTAACAAACAATTTGCCACGCACAGTGACACATAACGTCTCAATTCTGTTACGATTTAATCGTTTATCAGTGGTTAGCGCTGGGGGAACGATTTTGACGGTGGTCGGACTGGTTTCGGGGCGGGTTAATACTTATGTTTTGCCGGTACCAATTCACATTGCTGGGGAATGGATGACAACGCATATCAACATTCCGTTGAAAGTAAAACTGGCTGGTTATGAAACACGTCAGTTTGTGATAACGCGTCGTGAAAATCAAAGCAAAGACCGTTTAACGAAAAAAGATTTAATGACGGCGTTGAGTGAAATCCAAATTCGTACCGATGATAAAAAATTTGACGCACTGTTTAATAAACCGGTTATTGATGGTGAAGATAGTGGTGTATTGACCGCGGTTAAGGCCGCATACCAAAATCAAAGTCGTAAATTGTTGCTGGCGGCTTTGGGTGAACGAAACCAGATTACGATGGATGTTTGGCAATATTTGTTAACGCAAGTGGTGGGAATACGTGTACGCGTTGGAAAGATTTATTTGGCACCGTGCATAAATATTATGGGCGAATTTACTTTAACGTTTCTTTGTGAAGGTCAACGGTATTGTTTTAATACGAAAAAAAATTTGCCAACCAGTGACCGTTTTGCTACCATAAAGTATGGAAATACAAATGGATAAAAAATTGGACGGAACCAAAACCGCGAAAAATTTGGAAACAGCTTTCGCTGGTGAAAGCGGTGCACGTAATAAATACACGTTCTTTGCTTCTAAAGCAAAAAAAGAAGGTTACCCGACAATTGCTAAAATTTTTGAAGAAACAGCTGGTAATCAAAAAGAACACGCTGAAATGTGGTACAAGTATTTACATACAATTGATAGTACAGTTGAAAATTTGTTAACGGCTGCGGCAGGCGAAAATTATGAATGGACCGATA
>CAMOZC010000042.1 GCA_946630785.1 uncultured Clostridia bacterium
TTAGTTGTTCTGGTAATTAAACTAGATGCTGAAAAGTTTTTGACGTCTGCCATGGATAAATTTTGAACTTTTAAGTAGATTTCAAGACGCAGATTACGGGAAAAACGGGCAGAGATTAATGCAAATAAATAGCCACAAAAAACAGCACCTACCATACTAAGTAGTGAGCAACCCAGCATATAACCGCCATTTTTTAAGATTTGCCAAATAGAGCCTTCTGTTTGAATGGATGTAGTAATATCTCTCGTATAGTCAATGCTTTTAAAGTCGAGAAAAATTTGTAAGACAATAAAAAATATGCCCAATAACAAATAGAGCCAATCAATCATTTGCAGACGCTTCATTAATTTAAACAAGTTATAAGCCTCCAATGATTAACGTAAAAGTGATTATTAAATAATATTAACCGAGCCTTGTAGTTATTTGGTTATATTTGTCATAATCATACGTTCGATAGATTTATACCAAAAACTCAATAACTTTGCAAGTTATTAATTTAATTATTAATATGGTAAAGTTACGAATATAAAATTTGTGGTTTAATTCTCACTGAAGATATCACGGCTGAAAACATTCTGTGATGGTTTAATTTTTTCGTCATAGCGATTAGCAACAATTAAGGTTGCTGTTTTTTGGAATACTTTAAAATCTTTTATCACTTCACATCCAAAAATTGTTTTATCAGTAATACTTTCGTCAAAAATAACTACTTTAACATTCTTTGATTGTAAATCTTGAATTAAACTTATCATTGCAGAGTTACGATAATTATCACTACTTTGCTTAAAAGCTAAATTTAAAATACCGACTGTTGAATTTTTGGTTGAATCAAGTTGTTTTAGTCTTTGCAAAATTTGCTCCACCATTAATTTTTTACGTTGATTATTTGAGTCAACTATATGATGAATCAATGGATTATCAGAGAATAATTCAGCACATTGCTTTGTATCTTTTTCCAAACAATAACCACCAAAACCAAACGAAGGATTGTTATAATAATTACCAATACGATTATCTAAACAAACACCTTCAATCATGTTTTTACAATTTAGTTGATTTTTTAATGCAAAATTATCAAGTTCATTGAAATATGCAACGCGCATGGCGAGATACGTATTTGAAAATAGTTTCACACTTTCGGCTTCTTTTGCAGTCATCTGAAGATAATAATGCTTCTTATTAATAATACCAATTGACGTTAATAATTTCGTAGCTTTATTTATAATTTGTTTGTCACAACCTAAAATGACACGACTAGGATGTTTTAAATCGAAAAAAGATTTACCTTCACGTAAAAACTCAGGCATAAATACAATATTGTTATTTTGAGATTTTTTAATAATTTCATCGGTATATCCGAATGGAATTGTTGATTTGATTACAATCAATAAATTAGGGTTTAATTTTGTAATTTTCAAAATTACATCATCCAAAATTGAAACATCTAATTGATGTTTGTTTTCATCATAATTGGTTGGTACACTAACAAAAACGATATCCAAATTATCTAATTTGGTGTCTTTGTTAAAAATTTTATAATTGATCTTTTTATGATTTTTCTTTAATTCAGTTGCTAGAACTTTTTCTGCCAAACAATTGAACTCACAATTTTTATAAGCATCGATTTTGGTTTGATTAACATCAAAAGCCTCAATATAGTTCTTTTTTGACAAGAGCGCAATATAAGCTAATCCAACATAACCACAACCAAAAATACCTACTCTAGTTTTTTTCATTCGATACATTTTACCATAATTTTATTGGGTTAACAACTTAAACGATTTTTTTATTTACTATGAACTATCATATAAACGGAATTGCCGCAGTTATCCACCACTGGTTCACTAAATAAAAGGATGTTCCAACCTTTACCACTGAATTGAAACCATAATTCCAATTGAGTTTGATTGATGTTGGTTGCAAATTCCAATGTGTAATATTCGCAACCTGCACAACTGGTCGCAACATGGTAACCGCTAACATAGTTAATTAAAGCACTTAATTCCGATTCGTTATCAATAAACAAATCATGTTGCGTACCATTATAAGTAAATTTAATTTGGTCATAAGCGTTAATGGTTGTTTTAGCTTCAAATTCGGTATAATTATCAGCTGTGTAGCCTTTAGATGTTTTATAAGTATCAGTAAATAAGAATGCGGTATTGGTGAATAGTTCTTTACAGCCATTTTGAATACCCAAGTCTGCGTGTGTGGCGTCAATACCATACCAAGTTCCATTTAAATAAACCTTATTCCACATATGTCCATCACCGGAAACACAAATTGTGGGAATACCTTCTAATTTTGCCATAATCAACAAAGCTTTGGCGTAACCTTCACAAACGGCTTTGCCATAATTGAAGACACCTTCGGCATACCAAGAATCATAAGTTCTTGCTTGTGCATCTGTGATTTGACCATGTGTAATTTTACTATAGGCTTCTTGGTCATAATTAACATTTAATGCTAACCATTTGTAAATGGCTTGTAACTTTTCAATATCGTTCATACTGTCCGAACAAATATCGATTAAAACATCTTTGGCTCGTTGGTAAATTGATTCCGCACTGGAACCGGCTTCACAAATTGGACTATAGCCATTTTCCAACACCCAAACCAACTGTTCTGTTGTTGTAACACGAATTTGTTTACCGATGTATTTAATTGCGAAGTTGTTATAACTGTTACTCCTAATGTTTAAATCGTCGGCTCTTAAAGCATAGTCTTGTTGTGTATATACATTGTTGGCAAAATCCTCTCCGCTAAAATGATTTTGAGCTAATGTTGCCGTATCGGTTTCAGTTAAATAATAATGCGCATAACCGGCATTGTATGACATGCTGGCTTTATAAGCTTTAGAAAATTTATTGCGTGTTCCTCTTTCATCAGAAGCGGCCTTAATTTCATCAACAATAGCTTGTGCGCCATGTCCAAACATATAAGTTAAGTTTAAACGCGCATCATGACCTTGGGTGATGTCATAGAAAGCACAATAATCAATATAACCAATCAGCATTTCGCGTGAAGAAATGTTTAATACAGTTGAATGCTGAAGCGCGTTTTCAATTTGTGAAAGATACGGATAAAAGTAAACACTGTCTGTAATGTAATTGGCGGTTGCGTAAAGTGTTTTATTTTCAACCAATTGAGCCGAATAATTGTATTGATTGGAAAGTGTATTATCTGTATACCAGCCAGTAATTGTGTATCCTGTTAATTTATCACTTACTAGACCATTAAGATAATTTAATGGTAATAATTTCCCTGTTTCGATTTCGGTAGTATGAATTGCTGTGCCATCAACGTTCAACGTTAAGGCAACTACTTCACCATCATAATATGCTGAATAAAATTTATCACCATAAGAACCTTTTGCAATTGTAACTATTTTGGTTTTTTCGGAAAGATTTTCGCCTAACCAGCCATCGAATCCTAAAGTTAATGTGTCATTGATTTTTTTCGTAGCGTTAGTTGGTAATGTAAATGCCTCATCTTCAACGGTATATGTTTTCTTGTATTCGCTGGATGAACCAATCTTTCCACCACGTAAATCACATGTAATAGTATAAGTAATAATTTCCCATTTGCAGGTTAAGTTATATTCTTGCATGGTCGCTGCATCAATTGTAGTAACTTTGGTGCTTTCGTCATCGACATCTAAATACCAACCCAAGAAACTATATCCGTTCTTGGATAAGTTTTTTAATGTAATGAGATTGTTGCGAATTGTGTATTCGGTGATGTTTGGATTGTCAGCACCAAGTGGGTCATGATAGGTAATTGTATGGGAATCAGTTAAACTAACAAAATAAATCATGAAGTTGTTTTCACGTTGCCAACCATAACCAGTTGCACCGTGTTCATCAATATCATGCAACTTACTATAAACACTGTTGTCACCAATTAAGGCATCGGCTAAAACTGTCGAAACATTTTGATTAAGTTCTTCCGCTGTCGTGAATTTTGTAAACTTGTTAATATTGTTAAAGAAACTTTGGGTTTTGTCAGCAGAAAGATTATTAACAGTGACATTTTTGGGTGTTACTTGATATCCACCTTCAACTTCATCAACACTGCTAGTAGCACTAATATATAATTCGTCAGGAATAAAGTTTTTTAATAAACTTGCTGGGAATCCTTTTAATTGAGCATTTTTCACACTTGAAATATTAAGTTTTAAAACCACGTTCATATCACAGTAATGCGTGCTAGGTTGGTCCAAATCAATATTAGCAAATTTAATTTGTAAAACTTCTAAACCGGAATCTTGTAAGTTAAGTGTGGTGCCAGCAAAATTGATGTTAGCAATTTGATTAAGGTTATGATTTAAATAAGCGCAAAGTTCTTTATCAGTAAATTTTAATTGTGTAGTCACACTACCACTTTCAGCGTTTTCAATTTTTGTTTTAATCGAATTATAATCGGCATCAGTTGGTTGATTAGAAACTATAGTTGAAACGTTAACTGTTTCATTTAATTTGCTAAGTTGATTAATACAATCAAATACGTTGACTTTGTACTTAAAATAAATAAACCCAATAAAGCCACCAGCAAGTACCGCAGCGACAAAGATTATAATAACTAAGATATTTAAGATGATTGTAAGAACAGATTTTTTCTTTTTTTCCATTGTTACCCCACTTTTAATTTATTAAATAATAACACATTTTGGTAAAGAAAAACAATAATTTATCTAAAATTTATGATAAAATTAAAATCTAGCTCTCTCGTAGTATTTTCATTCCTTATTGTTTCAATTCTTGCTTTATCACATCAATGATTTTTTCAAACGCAATACCTTCATCACCCACTAAATATGACTTGATACCAATACTTGTGGCAGGTTCATAATCTTCAGCTTTATTGTTTCCAAAAAATACTACCTCTTCCGCACTTAAGTTATTTTGACTTAAAATCTCTTGATAAAATTTAGGATTCGGTTTGGAATAATGAGCAGTTTCATACGATGTGATATAGTCAAAATCATTTTCATTTAAATTAATGTATCCTAAACGATTAATCATTCCATCGCGCGGAAAAACTGGATTCGAAGCTAAAATAATTTTTAGTCCTTGCGCTTTGACGAAGTCAATTACTTCTCTTGCTTGTGGATTTTCGCCACAAAATATTTTTGCCTGTTTAAATTCGTTACGATAAAAATCAGCAAACAACGGCGCATCTTTCAACTTATCTTTTCCATAAACTCTTTCAAAACATTTCCAAAATACTTTTTCATTAGTTTGCGAGCCGTTATTTTTAATCATTTCTTGAAATCCGGTCCAAATTACTTTGACTAACTCATCGCTCTTGTATCCCAAAGGAGCCAATTTTTTACAAAGCATTCCAAAATATCCTTTGGTAAATTGGTCTTCATTCATTGGCAACAAAGTACCATCTAAATCAAATAGAACTGCTTTCAACATAATTTTACCATAACATAAAACTAAAAAATAGTATAATAATAAAATTACTTTTTATATGTTTTCTTTATATGGTCTAATCCGAAGATGATATAACCAAGTGCCACAAAAACTAAAACCAAAATTGCAACCCAGCCGATTACACCTCCGAAACCGATTTTCGCAACATTTAAGAAAAAATATGGATAGAGTAAACCATGATAGCTGTTACCGAGAATTGCGGCCCTAATTAAAATCAAAACAACATATATTAATGGCATCACTGTTGCCAACAATGGGTAATACCATTTAGTTTGGCGATGCTCGGTAAACAAAACCCAATCCAAAGTAAACATAATTGGCAAGATTAAATGCAGAATTAAATTTGAGATTGAGAAGAAATAATCGGCAATTGTATAATCTTTTGCGAGTAAGATATTGTAAACCAAACAAGTAACGAGAATCATAATCAAACTCATGAATTTAAATTTAGGTAACACGTTACAATAACCTTCTGGACTAGTTTTATAAGATTTAATTGTTTTAATTAAAGCATAAAGAATAACACCAAAACAAATATAATTACTTAGATTAGTGTAATATAAGTAAAAGTCTTCATTAAAATTTTCTTTAAAGTATCCAAAACTGCCAATAATACCAATTACACCTAAAACGATGTAAATCGTCCTGTAAATAATTTGTGTAAGTTTATTTTTAATCATTTTTCCTTCCTTTTAATATTAACACCATATCACATGTTTTTATAATCATGAACACAAATTTTATGGTTGTATAAATAAAGGAACTTATTTTATGCATCCAAATAAAAAACACCCGTTTCCGGGTGTTTAAATTGGTGGCGGGGACTGGATTTGAACCAGTGACCTTTGGGTTATGAGCCCAACGAGCTGCCGGACTGCTCTACCCCGCGATATAGAAAGTGTATGCTATTCATATGCGAATGTCAACCCTTTTATCCATTAAAGGTTTACGCAACAAAACTAACCGTTAAATAAGCCGCATAAACCAATAATAGCAATACGCCTTGCCATTTATACGAACGTTGTTTCAAAAGTATTGGGACCACCAAAATTAAACTCAATGCTAAACAAAATGGCATATCAATAACTAAACTTTGATGTGACACTACAAATGAATCGTGTGCAACAAAACTGCAAATGGGCAAAATTAAACAAATATCAATAATATTTGAACCAATAATATTCCCCGCCATTAAGCCACCTTCTTTCTTGCGGATTGCTACAATTGTAGTCACCAATTCAGGTAATGAAGTACCAACGGCAACTAAAGTAATTGCAATAATTCTTTCCGGAACTCCGAGTGCGCTGGCAATGGTTGAACCTCCATCGATCAAGAAGTCTGAACCAAGAATTACGCATGCCGCACCTAAAAAGAAGAAAAAGATGTTTTTGAAAATATTTTTTTTATTGATAACGATTTCATTATTTTTTGAGTCTGGTTTAGGATTAGCATTAGATGTAGCAATAATTTCATTTTCAGATTTATTTACAAGCGGTGACACGGTTTCATCGCCATTAACTTTTCCAGCTTGGTCTTGAACCGAACTTATACCACGACGACCTTGAATAATACTAATTGCGATAAAGGTAATGCAAATTAAAAGCATAATAATGCTTGCAAAAATATTTAAGGTACCTTGCAGACTACCTACCCACAAAACCACAAGTGTAGCAACTAATAATAAGCATTGTTGCCAATATTCTTTACGTGGTGTGACTATGTTCATAAATGAAAATGCGATTGCAATAATTAATCCCGTGTTGGCAATTACCGAACCAACCGCATTACCAACTGCCATAT
>CAMOZC010000043.1 GCA_946630785.1 uncultured Clostridia bacterium
GCTTTTAAGATTGGTTTAACAAATTGATACGAATGTAATTGTGTTACTGATACTTTGCTGCTACGACGACCACAAAAGAAAATTATGGCAACGATGATTGCAGAAATAATACATGCTCCTGAAAATGACCAAGCGGCAACATGTGCCATATCGGTAAAATAAAAAGCAAGGCCAACCAATGGTACAAATAAAACGACACGCACAACTTGTTCAACTAGTTCGGTTAATCCCAGCAAGATAAATTTCTTTTCGCCCCACCAAATGGCGCGCAAGACACTGTAAACGCTACTGGCAATTAAAGCCGGTAGCGTTATAAGTAAAATGCCAAGACACCTTTGGTCGGTAAAAATTAAACTGAAACATTGATGACCAACCAAGACAAACACGCATAATAAAACCGAAGTGATAATGCTGATGCTTAATCCAGTGATTGTAATTGCGTGCGTGCGTGCGGCGTTCTGCGTATCTTTAGCTACTTCACGCGAAAGTACCAATGGTAATCCTGTGCAAATAATTGTGAGAAAAATCATGAAAATATTGAGTGCCATTTGATAAACACCCAACATTTCCGCGCCAAGTAGCCGCGATAAAAAAATCCGGAAAGCAAAACCAATCAAACGGGTTAAGACAGCAAAAGCCGTAATCACCAGCACTGATTTTGTAAATGCGCGCATACACATGAATATGTTTGTGAAAGTTAAATATGTAAAAGGTAAACTGTTTGAGATTGCGCGCGAATGCGGGGTAGCCCCATGCACAATTATTTTAGCTAATCATTGTCGTAATGAAAGTGAGTTACCAGCAACAATTGTGGTACCAGTTTCAACGCCTGTTAGATGTAAAATTATTCATTATCCGAAATAAAAGATTTGATATTTGTGGTCAGTGAATTTAATGCGGTTACCAACACGTGCGCAAGTAATATCATTGCATTTGTCCATGTAATTAACGATATCGCCGTTGTTGTCACGGGCGTAGATTTCAATAAATTTTAATTGATAGGTTTTACCTTCGGTTGTGTATGTACCAATACCAGTTAATGAAAGACCTTTTTCTTTGTGGGCGATATGAACGTGGAAAGTGCCATTAGCGTTAAATTGCAATTCGGACTTTTCGGCAAAATCAGCAGCCGTGAATTCGGTTTTTTCCACAGCGGTTACTTGATAAGCAGTTTTACTGGAAAAATTAAAGTAAAGCGGAATGGCAATCCCAATTATGATTACAACGATAACTGAAATAATAATTGTGATGCGTGTGCTGCGTTTAATCATTATGCTTCCTCCTGGTCTAATTTAAAGACTAAAATTGTAACGGCATAGTCTAAAGAATCAATTTTGTTTGATTTTTGTTCAATGACGTCAACTCCGTGTGATTCCACAGTTTTGATGCGAATTTCACTATTAGTACTAATTGCTGTTAAATGTTCAATTTTGGTATTTTCGCCGTTGCCAATAATGTATTCAAATTCAATGACAGTTTGTTTTGGCCCTTCTTTGTAGGAAGTGATGATTAAAGGAATTGGGGCAGTGACATCACCAGTGGTGGTGGCGGTTAAACCTTTCAAATAAAGTTCACCAGTTTTACCGCCATTTTTAATTCTAAAATAGCTGGCATGATTCATCTGGGCGCCCGCAAAACGCTCTGTATCGCGCATCTCAGTTAAATAATAACATTCTCCGTATTTTACATGTCCAACAATGGGACCACTGTTAGCAGTAAAAAAGTAGATGGCGACACCAGCGCCAATCAAGGCGATTAAAACAACCGCGCCAATAATGATTTTAATTGTTCTTCGGTTCATCTACTACATTATCTACTTTTGCAGCCTTTTGGGCAACAATTTTATTTTGTTGATTTTTTAAACGCATGTCACGTGCATAGGAAGTGTGTTTCTTCGTAATGTGTTTATCAAATTTAACGCGGCGTAATAAGAAAGTTGTTAAGGCGAATAAAATCGCAAAAGCAGTGATTAAGGTTGGAATTAAGTACCACCAGTTTTCACCAAAGAAATTGTTATCTTCGTTTTCGTTGTTGTTATCTGCGTTGTCAGAATCTTCTTCCGTAGCGTCGGCTGGCGTTAAGATTACGATACGTGAATTTTCACTAGCAACTTCTTTGGCGTCATTATAAACGTCTTCTTCAACTGTATTAACTTGGAAGCTGTCCATGAAAATTTTGCCATCGACAATTTCTGCCACTTGAGTATCTTTTTTGTCGCTAACGTAGCCTAAAGTAATTTGGAAGTTAGCGGTGGTGGATTCGTCAACTTTAACGTACAATTTATATTCATATGTCATATCTGGGTTGATGGCATCGGTGGTAACTTTTAACAAACCTTCGTAACCGTCTAAACCTAAATAAGCACAGTTACCACGAGCAGAAATAACAAATTCGTAATATTTCTCGCTGGTTAAATTGTAAGCAAAATTGTTTTTAACAATGGTTTTTTGACCCCCGATGTTTTCCAAGGTTAAACCGTTGTTGGTTGCGTGAATGATGGCGTTGTTATTGGCTTCCCAAATATTAGATAGTTTAAGTGGGTTAGTTAAGTCAATATCGTTTGTTGCAGCGTTTTGTGCCGCTTCTTCACTGATAACTACATTATCAATGTAGGCATAACCAGTGGCATCCATTTCAAATTGTAAATAGTAAGAACGTGATACTGCATTGGCATCTTCTTTAATGTTGAATTCATAATGGTGCCATGCACCTTCATTAATTTCAATGGCATTACCTAAATGAACGATGTTGGTTAAGTTTCCGTTTTCGCCTGTCGAAGCTGTGATAATCCAGGCCTTGGTTGCAGTAGTGTTCTTGCTGTAGGCATCAAAAGTAACATGTGTGGTTTCACCTGCGGTCACGGTTAAGGCTGGACTGGTTAAAATGTTGTGTGTGGTCGTGGTGTTGTGCATCATGTATACGTTGTTGTTACCAACATTGTTGATTTTGCCTGGGTGTTCGGCACCAAAGTTTTCGTTCCATAAAGTGTCATCCAAATTAACAATACCGTTAGTTGATTGGTTGGTTGTCCATTTGTCGGCAATTAAAGGATAGGGATAACCGCTGCCGTTGCTGGTAACAGTATCAGCGGCTGTACCTAATTCAAAGTAACCATTTTCAGGAGTTAAAGATGCATTTTTGTCGTCGCTTGCGTTCATGTCATAGGTGTCGTGAACGCTGGACGACTTAGCGTTATTAACGGCGTAACTACCATTGACTTTATAGATCTTAAATTCATCTAAACAAACCCAACCAGTAGTATTGCTTGCTGTATCGGCTAAACTAAAGCCTAAAGTGTAAGATTGGTTTAAATTGTGTCCGGCAACAAAGAAAACTGTGTTTAATTGCCAGCCGTTATAATATTGATAACTGATAGTTGGAATTTGTTCAAAAACGCTATTGGCCGCATCGTCGGTTGGTGTAATTGTAAAATAGAAACTGCCGAAGTTTTCATCTGCTGTAGCGATAGAGTAGAATTGGAACATGTAAACTTCGTGTGGTTTTGGTTGGAAAGTGTAATCTTCTAAAACTAATGAGATGTTGCTGCTTTCGGCTTCCATTAACATCACGGAAGCGGTCTTGCTACCATCTTTAGCGTAGAAGTCAGGTTGTTGGTCATCAAAGCCTAATGTACCAGGAACACTGGAAGCAATAATCGCGTTACGGCTTTCCGCGTTAGAAGTTGTTGTACCAGCGAATTTACTGTTGGCAAAGTTACCACTAATCGCGACGTATTCGGTATTTGCTTTTGAGAAATCAATACGGCGAGTTGGGTCAATGTGTAATTCATTAATCTTATCATTAAAATAAGCGGCGCTGGTGGCGGTTATGGTAAATTTACCCCAGTAAATCGCACCAAGTGCATTCTCATCACGTGAACCAAAATATAATTCTGGAGTAACATTTGCTGCTTCCAAAACGTCAGTTTGAACATAGAAAGCTGCACTTTGCCAGCCTGTACCTTGCAATGTGATTGCGTAATTATTTAAATAGAAAGTACCGAAAGCGTTGGCTTGGGTGGTATTAGCAATTCCGTTTTGTTCATTTAAGCGATATTCAATTTCAACAATATAATGGCCGTTTGCTGGCAAGGAAATTGCGTTAGTGGTGTAGCAGCCGCGTGCAGACATGTTTTGCGTGTTAGTAGCAACGACATAGGGTGTCGCGAAACCGGATTGTGTGATGATATCACTATCACTGGATAATGCTACGTAATGATTGTTTTCGTAAAAACTCTTATTGGTTGCTTTGGTAACTTGTTGAGTAACTAAGTAACTGCTACTTGGTTTGGTCCATTCAGCTAAATCGTAGGTACCAATTTCTTCAGTTACAAACGGAGTCGTATCTTGGTTTGGTGCGGTGAAACCTGCTTCTGTGCTAACAGAAGTCGCCAGTTTTAATAATCCATTCATAACCACTGGTGTGCTTGGTGTGAAAAGACATAGAACTGCAACCAAAACGACTGTTATAAATTTACAAAATTTTTTCATAATTGTTCTCTCCATTTTCTTATATACAATATAAAGTGTAGTTTACACTAAAAAGCCCACTTTTAGCAAGAAAAAAACTTTTAAGTAAGCCCTATACAAAATTAAAATAATATGTTAATATCGCATTATGATGAAAGTTGCAATTATGGAATTAGGCACAAATCAAATTAAATTGTCGATTGTGCGCATCGAAGAAAATAAGTACTTTGAAATTGAAAAAGAATACGCTGAGAACGTTGGTATTGAAAAACATTTAAAAGAAAACAGTGAATTAATCAAGACTGTTAAGATTAAAGAGTGCATTAACATTTTGCAAATGTATAAACAAATTGCAATTGCTAATGGTGTTACTAAATATTATTGTGTAGCGTCTTCGAATTTAACAGCGGCTAAAAACTATGTTTCCTTCTTGGAAGAAATTAATTCAGATTTGGATTTGGAATTTAAATTATTAACTGAAGAAGAAGAAATTAACATTCTTTATACAGCGATTGTTAACACAATTGATATTGCGAAAGGGTTTATTATTGCGGTAACTACATCCAGCACTCGTTTGGTTTATTATTGTCGTCGTGTAATTTTAAGCAGTGCAACTATTCCAATGGGTGCTGCTAATTTTACTTCAATTGAAGAGTTTAACCAATTGTTAAAAGCGGCGGGTGAGCCTTTCCAACAAATTGATCCAGAAATACCAGTTATTGGTTCCAGTGAAATTTTTACTGGCTTCGCTCGTTTATCACGTAAGAAAAACAAATATCCATTTGATATGGACCACAACTACTGTAGTGACAAAAAACACATGCAAGAAATTTTAACTTTCTTACAAGGTTTGGATGTTGAACGTGGCGCAAAGTTAAAAGGAATTACCGCTAATGGCATTGGCTATTTAATGAACGGTATGTCGATTGCTTTATCTGTTATGGATTATGTAAAATTAAACAATATCGTAATTAACCGTAATGGTCGTAATATCGGTATTGCACACCGTTTAACAATGCAAGATGACGAACGTCCGGTTAGTGATGTTTGCTTGAACAGTGTTGAAACAATTATTTGGTCAAACGGTTTGGATTTGGACAATGCTAAGTATCAATACTTTTTGGCAAGTACTTTATATATGCAATTAAAAGTTTTACACAAACTACCGCGTTCGTTCACACGTGTATTGAAAGTAGCAACCTTATTGTTTAATCTTGGTTCCAATATTAATAAACAAAATTTCGACAAAATTACTTACTATGCGATTTTAAATGCTAACTTGTATGGCTTAAGCCATAAAGAAATCGTTATGGCTGCATTTGTAGCAGGTTGCCGTAACTGGGATGATTTCATGTTGTCAGAATGGGTTAAGTATAAAGACTTGATGGACGAAGAAGATTTGATGGCTGTGCGTAAATTGGCCATGATTGAAGCTATGGCATATACCATTAATTTGCGCAACCAAAAAGTTGTGAAAGATATTTCTTGCGATGTTTTGGGTGACAGTGTCATTATTAAATTGATTACTGAAACTGATATGAAAAAATCTAAGGTTGATGTTGATGCTGCCAAAACTGAAATTTTCCAATTACAAAAACTCAGCAAGGAATTTACTCGTATCTATAAAAAGAATGTGGAAATTTTATAATGACTGAATTACCACCAATTGCAGAATATTTTGACGATGAACCAATTGTTGCACCTGCGGGGATGCATAGTGCGGAGATTAAAATTGATTCCAAAATTAAAACAGCATTTTGTACTTTTCTCTGTGAAAATATTGATGCCGCATTGTTAAAGCCGATTTTAAAAGACTGTCAATTATTGTTCTATGTTTTTGGCCGTTCGGGTAAGGTGCCAGTTTTTCAATATAAACAAAATTGTTTAATTGTTTTGATGACGGTAGGTAGTCCAGTGGCAACTGCAGTAGTGGAGGAATTGAAATATTTAGGCGTTGAGAATATTATTGCCTATGGAACCGCGGGGCAGTTAGATGCGCATCTTCCCAGTGATGCATGCGTGTTACTGGAGAAGGCAATTCGTGACGAAGGTGCCAGTTACCATTATTTGGCGCCATCTACTTACGTGGAGACTGATCGCGATTTGACCGATTGGTTGGAAAAATTTTTACGAAGCGGCGGAATGAATGTGGTACGTGGAATAACATGGACGACCGACGGGTTATTCCGTGAAACAAAGCAGCGCTGTGCTAAACGACGCGCACAGGGAGCGGTGACCGTTGAAATGGAATGTGCGGGCTTCGCGGCTGCTGCACAACGCTTGGGTTTGCGTTTTGCGGAATTTGTTTTCTTTAGTGATACGTTAGTAAACGTTGAATCCTGGCAATTCTTTGGTGAACAAAAACAAGCTGATGCCCGTCGTTCTTTGAAGGTTACTTTATTACAAGCGTTGATTAATTCAAAAATCAAGTTGCCTAAATAAGGCAAATTCAATTATTATATTAGTAATATGGATATGAAGAAATTGGGGAAGTGGGCGTTCATTATTATTGGTGGATTGCTCGCAATGGCGGTTGCTTTCTTGGTGATTTCAAATATGATGAACGGGCGTGAGTTATTTAGCCTGTTGGCGTTGAATGACCAACTATTCAAAACAGGAATGATGCTGGGACCTTTGTGTGCGTTGGCTTTTGGTTTATTCAAATACCTTGACGTTGATGGTAAGAAGAAAAAAACTAACAAAGTTTCACAGTATTATTCTAACCGTTGGATGACA
>CAMOZC010000044.1 GCA_946630785.1 uncultured Clostridia bacterium
CACTTTAGTTGGATTTTGATAGTCATCAAGTTCATAAAAATAATTATCATCAAACAAATAATGATCCTTGTTGAATGGTAATGATTCAGTGAAATTCGAGTCAGTAACAACATTTTTGATTGTATTGAGATTACGCATGCTGAATTGCCATTCGGACAATACAGCACAGTTGGTGATAATACCATTGTTGGTACCAGCAATCATACCGATGTTGACATCGCCCGTTTTATAACCACTTAAATCGACTTCCAAAGTAGTAACTGGCGTACTAGCATTTCCGTGTTCAAAAACAACTTGTAAATTTTTAACAACTGATCCAGATGGGATTGTGGTGAACAAACCAATTTCAGTTGGCTTATTACTTAAATCGAAACCAGCATTGTTGAAATAGATTTTATAGTTATTACCATCCAAAGTAGTGTTACTTGGGAAAGCGACAGGCTTCCAACGACCACCACTTAATCCAGGAATTTGATACAAATAGATATCACTCATTAAGACGTAATTAACATCTGAATTTAAAGACATTAAAAGCCCAGCATTGTCTTGATTAATGAATATGGTTGAATTATCACTTCCACCCGCTGTTTGGTCAGTTGTGTAAATTTGAATTGGACTTGAAATGTGTATCGAATCTGCGGTATTTTTATCAGAATAGGCCGTAACGGCATGTGCACCATCAATGTATTGTTTGCTAAAATCAGTTACGCCATAAGAAATACTTGCCGATACCGTTAAAGTAGTTGTTGAAGCCTCGGCAATATCGCGTACCAAGTACGATTTGTATTCACTTTCTTCACGATAAATTGTGTAGTTAACTTGATGTCCATCCTGAGCTTTATTATTTAATACCAAATATGTGTAACCATCACTGATACGTTCATCATAGACGTTAATTTCGGTTTCCAAACGCTTAATCGCACTATTAATATAAATAATTTCTTCAGCCGTATAATACATCAAACATTCCGGAGTATTAACTTTATTATCAACAATGTCCGGTGTGAAATACAATTCAACAGCACTGTCATTCAAAGTAACTTCACTAACAGCGGTAGCACTATTAGTTAATTGAACTTTATTCATTTTACCATTTGGTAAAACTGCTTCAATTGTGATTGGATTATCGTCAATCTTGATTTTCCAACCAACAATTTCAAACAAAACAGGTTTCAAATGTAAGGTATAATACATCCAAACCATTTTACCATCTACAATGGTGGTATAAGGGACACGGATATCAATGTATTTATTGTACAAATTTTTTGATGTAGCGGTAAAGGTTACAGTAATTGCCAAATTTTGGTGACCTTTGTTACTAATTTGCAAATCAAAATCTTCGTATTGATTTTCACCTGCTTTTGAAGCTTCATGGCCATCAACCATGGCGATAATGTGGTCATAGTAATATTGAGCATTTACATCACTAACTTTCAATTTATATTCACGTGAAGTACCAATTGATTGCAATGATTCGGTAACACCACCAGGGATAATATTATCCCAACCAGGGAAATAACTAGTCTCCCCTTGTCTAGTCGATACTTGAATTTGAATATTAATCACTGAATCGGTTAACGCATTAGCCCCGCCCAATACTGGAACACCAGCATTGTAACCGATAACTGTTGTACCCAAGATATTATCTAATGAGGTTTTGTCACCAATCTTTTGAATCCATACTGCGTTATCGAAAAGTTTTAATCGAACATTGTTGCCACCTTCGGCGTTAACAACTTCAAATTTAAGGATTTCATTTTTAATCGCATTATTAACTGAAATTTCCAGGTTTTGAATAAATAAATTCGCAACATTACGTACGTTAACGTTGTCCGAATAGGTTGCTTTCGCACGTAATTCCAAAGCAACTTCTCTATCGGTCAAGGCTAAACTGTTATTATCAGCACCTTCCAAATAGAACCCCTCAACAATTAAGACGGTTGGCATAATGTAGTATTTATAGACATAATTCGGCTCATCAGCGGCTACATCGTCAGAGTATGGAATGCGAATTTCAATTACATAGTTACGTAATGCAACAACAGGTGCCAAATCAAGAGTAACACTTACAGAAGTTTCATCGTCACCTTCTTCAATCGTAGAATAAACCAAGTTAGCACGTTCACCTGGAATTGAAATTGGACGCTCGGTTCCTTGTTCAACAACTTTAATCTTGTCATAGAAGATTTTTGCAGCATCCGAAATTTCAACCAAATATTCAGCAGAAGTTCCTACTGCTTGAATAGCGTAACTTTCACCGGCGCCCAAAAGCATCTTGCCAACTTTTTGTTCCCATTCGGCACGTTCATAACCAGTTGAAACTAAGATTTGGTTAGAAACCAATGTCTTACTACTTTCTACCAATTCAGGTATACCATTTTCATAAACAACATAGGTCGATAAACCAATTGGCGTATCAGTTTTATCGGTCTTATCACAATTGCGTTTCAAATAATATCGATCGATACTTACAAAATTATATGGATTGCTAATTGTAATATAATCCACAACCTTGCTTTCAAGATTAGCTTTAGCTTTAGCAATTGATTGTTTCAAATCTTCATCGATAGTATCGCATGCATTAATACGCGCCACGTATTTAATTAATGTATTACGGTCACTATAAGTAGTTAATAATACATAATCATCATGAACAGCATCTTGCAACAATGCACTTTCACCAACACCAGCAATAGTCCATCCCTTTAATTCAAACAACAATGGTGAAATTTCAATACAATGGCTAAACCAAACTTCTTTACCATTGACCGTCGTTAAATAAGGGATATATACACGGATAACATCCGATATGTATTTAGCGTCAGCAGCCAATTGGACTTTTAAGATATTCTTAGTAGTATCAACTTCAATACTAATTCCCTCGTATGTTGCAGTTGTACCTTCAGCTGAATTTTCAAAAGCAGAAATTAAATTACCAGCATTTTCAACCCATAAATATTGATAGTAAACTTGACCCTTAATATTTTTCAAAGTGTATTGTTTAGTTTTACCAATAACTTGTTGAGTTTGAGTTGTACCCATAACGGATGGATGTGCTGGATTTGGTTTTTTGTTTGCTGACCAAACACGATATTCAATAATGCTTTCAACAACGTTACGTTTATCCTTGGTAATCTTAACGAATTCAGGATAACCGTTAACATAGTTAACCGCAGCATCAAAGACAATGTATTGATTTTTCTCAAGCGTAATATTTTTCGGAGCAACACCATTGTTCAAATAAATATTCAAACTAGAAATATGTTCTTTAACAGTATCTAAGTCAGTTTCTGACAAAGTCGACAATCCAGCCAAATCAGTAGTAATCATACGGTAATGCAAATCATCCGTTGTATATGGGTCAAGTACCCAAGTAGGACGTTCCGGGTGTTCAATTGGTTCAAAGCCTAAAACTTCGTAATAAACCGGATTGATTTGTAAAGTTAATTGTTCATTAATTTTAACATTTACCAAACTTGTTACCGTAGCAGTTGCTGGTAATTTAACTGTAATATAGTTAGGATTGGTTTTATTCCAGTTAGCTACATAATCGTTGCCAACACCAGTAATTGTTACATTATCAGCGTCCGTCCATTCAACTGTATAATTACCAGTACTGTTGCTACTGAACAAACTATCAGTAATGACTGAATCATCAAGATAGTATTTCTTTTCACTGCCAATTGCCTGATATTCTGTACGCACGACTGGTGCAGTTGAAGCTCCGGTTGCAATTACTTGGAATGATTTCCAAATACGTTTAGCTATATCACTTGATAATTGCGGAATTCCTTGATAAGCCTGATAGGAAACTGCAGTTGTAACTTGGAAGCAATAACTATGAGCAACTTCCCCGCGAGTACGTGATTTAGCCACAAAAGGTGAAATTACGAATTTTTCCGTGAAATCAGCCAAAGTACTACGTAAGGTATGATTACCAGCGACGGTAGTAATTTCTTCATCCAACAATTCTTCTGCATATTCGTAAACAGGAATAAATGTATTGCCATCAAAGCCTGAAATTTCGTTGGTAAAGGTTTGAATATTATCGACATAAATTAAATCATCAGTATAACCTGCTAAAGTGAAATCAGTAACTTTAAATAACACTGGACGAATGGTTAAAATGAATGCAACATTATTCATGTCAAAACTGTCTGGTGCATCATTAACATGTGCTTTATCGTAATAAATAAAGACCTTCAATTCGCTATACAATAATTCTGGGTCAGCTTTTAAGGCAACATAAAGTTTGTTATTATCAATTACTTCTACTGTCCAATTACCGGTACCATTTTCAGTATAGGCAACTAATTTACTATCATCGTCTGCATATTCAGCATTGTTATTGGTATATAAAGCTACCATTTCACTGTCAAAACTTTCAAGTTTTGGAACATCAATCGTATAAACAGCGTCATAACCAATAGTAATTTCTACAGTGCGACTACGTGGAACGTTTGGATATGCCAAACCAATTCCTGATACTTTATCCGAATAACGAACATATTCGAAAACATCATAAACAACTTTTGACAATTGGTTTTCATTGAAAGGAATGATGTGTGCTTCCCCGCTGGCATCATAATCGACCGCAGCACGAACTACGAAATAGCGGCCACCAATAGTATATGTATCTAAATATTCAGCCCATAATTGAGCTGTCCATTGACTATTTTCATCGTCATAAAGAGCCAATGATTGGTTAAAGGCGGCAATCTTTTCCTGAATGCTTTCCAACACTGCACTATTTGCATTGGTTGCGTAACGTGCACGAACTTGGAACAATAAATTACCAACATTTTCGCGGTAATCGTCAGAAACAATTAACCACATATGACGTTCAGGATGATTGACAACTTCAAAGCCCTCTACCAAGAACCAAACTGGTTGAATTGTCACGGTAAATACGGAGGCATTGTTATTAATTGTGATTTGAATTAAATCACGAACTAAGCTTGGGTTGGCGGTTAAATCAACCTTCAATGCTACTGCATTTTCACTACCATAGTTAACCAATGAAGCTGTGACATAGTTTGCAACATCATCTGGATCAACATTAGCAACAGTGATTGTACCTATTGTAGCGTTACGGAAAGCTGCACCCAAGTAATAATACTCCGTAGTACCAATCGCTTGATTGTGGAATGCAGAATTATTTTTTACTTCTTTCGTGTATTCGACATAACTTTCAACAACATTTGCTGGATTATTAACTACATTCAACAATTGAGGAATGCGACGATAGTCAGAACCAGCTGTACCGTAATCCAAAGCAATATCAAGTATTAAATACTTACCATTGTCCTCGATTTCAAACAAATCACCTTTAGCGGAATTCAAATCAGTATTAAATCTTTCAACAAAGTTAACAATGCTTTCGTCATGATAGGTTAATTTATCATTGTATTTTACCTTAGCGCGATAAACAGCACTAGTAGCAGTCAATCCGGTCATATATACTGGTTGCTCTGGATACATAGTTTCAACACCAGTTACCTCAAACAAGACTGGTTGAACCGTTAACACAAAAGCCAAAGTCGTACCAGAGTAGAAATTGAAGACAAGGTCATTGGCCAACAAATAGTCAACAGCAGTTGATAATCCACCACTAATTTGCAAACTGTTCAACAAGTCATCAGGCAAGATTTCAAGAGTAAAGACATTATCATTAAATGAAGCTTTCCAACCACGTTGTGCCAAACTTTCTTCATTGTAAGCCAATGAATTCATATCCATACTGAGTTCTTGTTTCAAGTCAATACTGTAATTTACAGTTGAACCAATGTATTGAACCTCTGTACGCGTACGTGGACCTGTAGGCAATGGCGGGAAATCACCATCATCAGATGCGGCACGTCCATAAATTGCATACCAGAAATCAAAGTCCATACGCACCACAAAGGCATTATTAGCACTAGAACCTGAAACCAATGTTGGTACACCAGATTGATAATCTAAATAAACTGTAATATGCAAATCACCTGACATCAAATCGCTATCAAAATAACGACCAATTAAATCAGCTTTTGTATTTTGCAATTCTTCGACAAAGGCAGCTTTTTTCGCTTCAATATTAAATCCTGGATTAACTGAGTGCTCACCATAAATTGCATCAAAAATCACACCTAGCGGTGAATCTGGATCTTCACCATAATACAAGAAAATGTTACGGTCTTCGGCATTTTGACCAGCTACTGTCAAATCAGTAACAGCAAAATAAGCCGGTATAATATTCAAAATGTATGATGGCTCTTCATCATTATCGTTAACAAAAATACCGACACGGATACGACGACCGATTAAATCTTCACTTTCAGCTAAAGTAACTTTAACACAAGTCGGTCGACCAACAACGCTTTCAACAGCCCAGATCCCTTCGCCCATTACTGCATTAAAGGTTGTCCACTGTTCGTTACCATTAGCATCAGAACCTGTACTGATTTTGATACTTTCATAGCGACGATTAACGTTGTAAACAATACTTTGTCCTAATGCTTGAATTTTGGTATTTTCTGGTATACCATCAATCAATTCGTAACGATAGGTATTATGGACCGTAATTAGGCTATTAACCCAATCACTCAAAATTGGAATACCGCCTTCGTAATTGATACCCGCTTCTAAAGTAATGTAACCGGCGTCATCAATACGTGCAACCAAACTAGAAGTATTTAATGATTCGGTGAATGTTGCGATTGCAGTATCAAAATCAAACGATGCAAGTGCGGCACTGTTACTTCTATTACTATTAAAATCCAAAAGTAGACCTTGCAACCAAGTCGGATCCCCCATCGGGATTAAAACAGGGTTTTCGTCGATATGTTCAGCTAAAATAAGTTGTTCAACAGTAAAGTATGCTGGAACAATGTTCAAAACATACATTAATTTACCTTCTTGACTGTACGCCATAATTGCCAAAACTTTGTCAAATAAATCAGTATTGGCATCCAATGTAACCGTTATAGTACGATCTTTGATGTTTAAAACAGCGTTCCAACCGAAATCCTTTTCCCAAACATAAGTACCGTCAGCACGAACTTCATACTTATCAAGTAAAGAATCATAAACAACGCCAGATAACGCTATATTGTAGCGAATACTGGTACCAATTGGTTGAGCAATTTTACGAATACGACCATTAGGTTCTCCTTCAACATCAATTACGGCATCACCACTTTCACCACTATCCGCACCGAAAGTAC
>CAMOZC010000045.1 GCA_946630785.1 uncultured Clostridia bacterium
CAGTGGACACAGACAAAAACTTCGGTTTAAAGTTGACATTCTTACAATACGAGCATGATATCCGCTAAAGCTTTCATCAATATTTTCATCTTCTATGATATTTCCTAAAGGAACCATACAATGGCAACAGCCACGGACGTCACCATTGTAAAAAATTTGAACCTCGTTCCTTTCATCTAACGCGTTACACTTAATTCGGTTATTAACAGGAGCATTGAGAACGTAGAGTAATAATTGTGCTGGTGATAAGCTACATAAATAATTTCGATATTGCAAGAAAATTGACGAATCATATTTATATTTTTTAATTGCCGACGTCCTTTTATCATTTGTTAATTTGAGGCTACGTTTCATTCTTTTTATTTGCGACTTTATTCGCCATATTAAACGCAGTACCACATGCCATGCTGCCCGCAATGGATGTTTCAGACCACGTTTAATCCGCTTCCTTAATGGCGTATTTTGAAGTCGTTGCCGCACATTTGAACAGTTCACCACACTATTTTTACAACAGATTGTTTCGTCTAATTTAATTTTACTTTGGTTGTTTTTATGTTTTGCTACATAATCTTCATCAATCATGCGGCATATATCATCTAAATATTGTAGATTTAAATCTTCTTTTAACAACTTCCGTTGAATCAGGCTTTTACATTTTTTCTTCATTTCACAAATATAGATTTTATAATCTTTGTATTGCGCATAGTTTTTTACTGTTAGCTTATTAATTAAATCATAATGCTTAAAGCCTAACACATAACCGATTGAACGACAATTCCGTTCAGTTCCAATCAACAATATTTTCGCTGGTTTCTTGGTTTCCATTTATTTCAAGTTTACAAATTCTAATCATTTAAAGCAAGCAGATTGCTTACGTTGTTCTCTTATATAACGCCCCCGATATTTTTCATTAGAAGCATCAATATAACGTCGCAATCTACGCAAATCCACAATAGGATCTTGAAAAATTGGATTTTGCAAAATACTCCATAATTCATAATCCAAAAATTTATTATCAATAATTAAACATTGCTTAAGATATTCTTCCTGTTTAAAATTACCCCAATTCGTTAGACGCTGAAACTGAATATGATCTACACGCAACTTACGTCCTAATTCAACGAAAATTGGCATCTCGCGAAAATTACAGCGTTGCACTAAGAACATCAAATTAAAACAAATAATTTGGTTTTGCTGACGCAATTTACTAATCATCTTTAAATTTTCCATTAAGATATCAAACTTACCGCCACAACGCAAGTTTTCATAAGTTTCGGCAGACGCTGCATCTACGGATATTTCAATTGTAATTTCAGAATATTTATTAGCAATTAATTGCCAGTTATTCTTATTTAATAATATACCATTAGACTTAATATATATTTGTTTACGCTGTAAATTTGTCATCAATAATTGACGGTAATGCGGACTATAAAAAACTTCACCTTGTCCCGCAATATCCAAATGTTCAACATTGTCTAGCACACCAGATTCTAATAATTTATTGGTAATCATTGTCATGCGTTGATGTGTAGCGTCATCTATTCTACAAAAACCATTACGACATGATTTACAGGCTAAATTACAAGAATCATCAAAACTTAGTGTAATGCGTTTAGGATTTTCATCGATCTGCCAATTGGATTGAATACATGAAGTTTTATTCAAGCAGTATCCAATACACCAGCCACAAATATCACATAAACAATATGAACGATTTATCGATGATAATTTTACTATGCGTGCGTAGTAACTGTTGTAAATAGCATCAACACTGACATCGGTTAATAAATTTCCAAATGGAACAATTGTATTGGTACACGCATACAGAAAACCATCTTTTTTTACATCAAACCCCTCTTCCAGTCGTGTACAACAAATCTGTAAATTAACTGGCGCACGCATCACATACAGCAGCAATTCAGAGGGCAACAACCCACACAAATAGTTACGATAGTTTAAATCAATTTTTTTATATTTATAATGTAAAACGTTATACTTCGTGCGCTTTTGTTGATAACTCCTTTTCAAATTATATTTAGTAATTTTAAACCATTCTTTTGTTCTAAAGTTAATCTCAAATACATTTTTTTTTATTGATTTTATAAAATGCTTCACATGTAATTTCAATCTCAAAACCACATGCCATGCCGCTCGTAACGGATGGCGCATTCCACGAATAATCCGCACGATCAACAATGGCCGTTTTTCTTGCGGACTTAATTCTTTAACTTTGGGAATAACTGTATTTGTTTCCAATGTAGTTGGTTGCTGTACAACTGCCAATTTTGTTTTTTCATGCTTCGCTGTATAATCTTCGTCTATCATCCGACAGATATCGTCTAAGTATTGAATACTTAAATTACCTTTTAATACCCTATGCTGTATTAATGTTTTACTTTTCTTCTTTAATTCACAAACATAAATTTGGTAGTCTTTATATTTTGAATAGTTTTTTATTGTTAATCTTTCTATTAACTCATAATTCTTAAAATCTAAAACAAAACCAATGGAACGACAGTTGCGTTCGGCACCAACCAATAACACCTTTCTCTGCTCACTAATTTCCATTTTTTTAAGTTTACAAATTTTAATTTTACTAAGTCAAGTATAAAATTGATCACTTTAATTTTGCATATAATTTTTGTGATGCTTTTTTATAGCGCATAAAACCCCGTAAATTCACTATACCTTCTTTAAAAATTGGATTCTGTAAAACACGCCACAATTCTTGATCTATATATTTATTATCAATAATCATACATTGTTTTTTGTATTCAGACTTGGGAATATGACGAAAATAATCCATTCGCTGAAATTGAATTTCATCAACACCGAGTTGAGTACCTAATTCAACAAACGCCGACATTTCACGGAAATTATCACGTTGCACTACAAAATATAAAAGGAAACGATTAATTTGTTTTCGACGGTGTAATTCAGAAATCATGTTCAAATTTTCCATTAATACTTTAAAATTTCCACCACGACGAATTTTCTGATAGGTTTCTGCAGTAGCAGCGTCCACCGAAATTTCGACATTAATTATGTTAAATTTATTTGCTATCAATTCCCAGTTTGTTTTGTTAAAAAGTGTCCCATTTGATCTAATTGTAATTTGCTTACGTAACGAATTCGTCATCAATAAACGCCGATAAAACGGACTATAAAAAACTTCACCCTTACAGGTCATCAAAATATTTTCTGCATTTTCTAACCACTCAGACTGTAATATTTTTTCTGTAATTAATGAAACTTTTTGACGAGTCTGTTCATCCATTTGATAAATTTCATTGCGGCACATTTTACATGCTAAATTACATGAATTATCAAAACTTAGTGTAACAGTTTTAGGAGTTCGAGGTGTATTCAGTTCTTTCGTGGTTTTTGCAGTATTACAAGAACAATAACCATGACACCATTTATAAAAATTGCATAAACAATACGAGCCATTTAATGATGATAGTTTTACAATTCGCGCATAAATGCCATTGTAAATTTCATCTACACTATCACCCCGTAATAAGTTACCGAATGGTACCATTACATTACAACAACCAAGAACTCGTTCATCTAAAATTGTCATTTCAGTTTCTATGATATGGCAATTAATATCAGAATTCACTGGAGCCCTTAAAACATACATTAACAAAGCAGAAGGCGATAAATGACATAAGTATTTAGCATAATATTTATCAATATCGACTTTTTTATACTGATAATGTTGTGCTGCATATTTTGCACGAATTCTTTTTAGTTGATGTGTTAACTTCCACTTTAACCGCAATATAGCGTGCCACACCGCACGTAGCGGATGTTTAATTCCACTATTAAACGAAGTAAGCAAGGATGAATGCTTTTCTTTTGATTCAACCTTACTTACTTTTTGCATGGTTTTACTTGTATTTTTTGTAGTTTCATCCACCTCAGTTTTAGTTTGATGCAGTGTAATTCTCGTTTCTACTTTTTGTTTTGCCTTATAATACTCATCAATTTGAAAACAAATATCATTTAAATATTGCAGTTTTAAATTCTCTTTTAATAATCTGCGCTGAATTAAATTCTTACTATTTTTCTTTAGTTCGCAAATATAGATCTCATGATCTATATACATCGTATAATTATTTACAGTTAATTTTTCAATATATTCATAATTTCTAAAATTAAGTACATATCCAATAGAACGGCAATTGCGTTTTGTACCTACTAATAATATTTTTTTTGATTCGCTGACTTCCATTTATTTTTAATTTTACAAATTCAATCAAATACCTGTCAATTAAATTGCCAACCACAAGAAACTGTAACCAACAACTAAACTGATAATAATTAACCAACTGATGACAAAAAGTTTTTCACTCCAAAGACGTTTTTGGCGTAACAGGAAAATCACACCTAAACCAGCATTAACACACAAACCACCTAAAAGCGCGCCAAATTGCAAACCGCCCATTAAATAGAGTTCAGTTAAAACTACACTGGCCGCACAATTTGGAATCAAACCCACCAAAACCGAAACTAATGGTTGCAGCCAGAAACTACCGGTTAAGAAATTGGTCAAACGGTCTTCGCCAATCCAAATATCAGCCACAAAACCAAACAACAAACTAACCACGAAAATAAATACCCAGATTTTTAAACTGTGTAACAATGGATGTTTCCAATCAAAACGTTTGGTATCTAAATGATGGTGACAACAACCGTCATGTAATGCTGTAATTGGTTTTGCTTCATGCTCGTGATGATGTCCTTCTTCGTCATGCGTTTCGTTGTGAGCAGGCTGAACATTAATTACCACTTTACGATGATGCAACAAACGATACGTTGCGTTTGCCAAGTATCCGGCAAAAATGGCAATGATAATCTTAGCAATAATTAAAACGATAATTGCCAACCAACTTTGCGGATGTGCCAACAATAACGGCAAAGCTTCATCACTGGTCGCAATAAAAACTGATAGTAACGCACCAATCGGAATAATCCCCTGCGCGAACAAATCGGCGGCTACGACCGAAAAACCACATTGCGGAACCGAACCGACCAAAGCTGCTAATGCCGGGCTAGCTTTACCACGTAATAAGCGATTGTTTTGTAACTTGACCGCCCATTTATACTCAATAAACTCAATCAAAAAATAAACTACCAACAAAATTGGCAGCATTTTCAAACTGTCAAGTACGGCTTCGCAAAATACTTCCCAATACGCCATAGTGCCATAGTATAAAATCAATCCGCCAAAATCGCAAGGGTAAATTTACGTTTCAATTTTATTATCAATTTGGCTTACATTTAATTTTACAACACTTCATTGGTTAAAAATTCATGGTCGGAGCGGCGGGAATTGAACCCACGACCTCAAGTCCCCCAGACTTGCGCGATACCACTACGCTACGCCCCGTCATTTCATTATATACCAATGCTGTGAAAAACTTCAACAACTAATATTCCACATTGTACAAAGTCAAACCTTTGGCTGGTGCGGTCTTACCAGCACGACGACGATCACGTGAATCCAAAACAGTTTTGATATCCCGACCATCTAACAAAGTTCCCACGATAATGCGCACCATATTATGTAAGAAACCGTTGCCGCGCACAACAAACCAAATCTCATCCGGCGCTGGCGTTTGGACATCTAGACTGTAAATGGTACGTATCGGACTTTTGTCACGCAACTCAGCACAAAAGGCCGTAAAGTCATGTGTCCCAACCAAAACTGCCGCCTGAGCACGTAAACGTTCAATATCAACGGGTTTATAAAGTTGCAAATAATCCACATCGCGCGCAGGATGACGTGTCGGCGAAACATAACATTTATAAATGTAGGTCTTGGCTTTAGCATCACTACGTGCATTAAACTTAGGTAACAATTCGGCCGCGGTTAAAGCGATATCCGCGGGCAAGTAACTATTGACTCCCAACAAAAATTGATAAATTTTTATATCCTCACGCGGACATAAACAAGAAACAATTTGCCCAACCGCATGCACACCGGCATCAGTTCGTCCACTGCCAACTACTTTGACTGGCGTGTTAAAATAATGCGAAATGGCTTTTTCCAATTCTTCTTGCACAGTACGCTGTCCCTTCTGTGTTTGAAAGCCTGCCAGTTTGGTACCAACATATTCACATTGAATTTTTAAATGCACACGGCATTTTAACACACTTCAACACTACGTCGCAACAATTCCAGCACAACAAAAAAGCAACGTTGCCGTTGCTTTAATGTTTAATTTAATTTTTATATGCTGCGCGGATGCTAATTATGATATCAACGATACCCGCGATAATTAAGATCCCGGCGGCGATGCCCACAATACCCCAAATCAAACCACCATTGTTTTGGTTATTAACTTCGATATTTTCTTCCACTGGGGTTTCGGGTTCGGTTGGTTCGGGTTCGGTTGGTTCGGGTTGTTCTGGTTCACTTGGCGCTTCATAACGGACAATGTCAGAATTTTTGTATTCAGCTAAACCGGGCTCGTCTATTAAATCCGGATTATGAATTATAATTTCGGTTAAATTATCGCAATACTCGAACGCGTTTTCGCCAATACTGGTCACTCCTTCGGGTATCGTAATACTTGTTAAACCACTGCAACGTGAGAACGCGTTTCCGCCAATACTGGTCACAGTTTCGGGTATCTTGATACTCGTTAAGCCACTGCAATACTCGAACGCGTTTTCGCCAATACTGGTCACTCCTTCGGGTATCGTAATACTTGTTAAACCACTGCAACGTGAGAACGCGTTT
>CAMOZC010000046.1 GCA_946630785.1 uncultured Clostridia bacterium
CTGCTCATGGTTGGCGTACCGGTGCCCAAGCCATCGCCGATGTACAAGCCGGTATCAGTATTTGGTACGATGAACCCAACCCCGACATTGTTCTTGCTTGTATGGGCGACACGCCAACCACCGAAGCGATGGCAGCCTTAAAAATCATCAAAACCCAATTACCAAACTTAAAAATCCGTTTCGTAAACGTCATTGATGCAGGTATCTTGAGTGGTCGTGCCGACAGTCTGAACGACACCGCTTATGCGCGTTATTTTACCAACGACAAACCGGTTGTTTTTGTTACGCACACTTACCGCAATTTGATTTACAGTTTAATCGTTAAACGTCCGAACAGCCATCTTTACACCGTGGAAGGCTATCACGAAAACGGTGCCATTACCACCGCGTTTGATATGCGCGTCTTGAACGAGATTGACCGTTTCCATATCGTCAAAGATATTTTGAACGCCACCACCCCGAACCCAACCATTGCGGCCGCTATGGACGAGCAACTTAAACAACACCGCGCCTACATTTTGGAACACGGCGTTGACCCCGACTGGGTCGCAAACTTCTAACCCAAATACAACAAAAAGCCCGGCAACATGTCGGGCTTTTTGTTTTGCTTATAATAATTATTTGCGGCGACGTTTGCTAATTACGACGCCAACAACGATACACGCGATAATTAAGATGCCGGCGGCGGTACCTGCAATACCCCAAATCAAGCCAGCGTTATTTTGGTTGTTAATTTCATCGTTTTCTTCAATTGGGGTTTCCGGTTCTGGTTGTTCTGGTTGAGTTTGCACCGCTTCCCATTTGGCGGTTAAGGTCATATCTTCTGTAACAGGTGTTGAGAAATCATATGCAGCGACTCCATTATTCCATGCCGCCAAAATGTAACCATCCAGAGTGACATCTGGTGCCTGAACTAAATCGCCTTCAACAACAGCACGTGTTGTATACACATCTCCGTTGGCATTAGCGAAAACAACGTTATAGATTTTCTTCCAGACCGCGGTTAAGACCATATCTTCGGTAACAGGTGTTTCAAAATCGTATTCTACAACTTCATAACTATAATTGCCTTTACCAATCGCCTTTGTATCAAACCTTTTGCCGCCACCAAAATCAGGAACAAACGAAATACGATACCAACCACAGAAGAAATATCCGTCACGGGTTGGGTCGGTCGGCATAGTTACTTTTGAGCCGTGTGCAATGTATTGTGTAGGAACTGCGGTACCACCATTGCTGTCAAAATTAACTTCGTAAGTGTAAATTGCCCAATCGGCTACCAAGGTAATGTCTTCGGTAATTGGTGTATTAACGAAATCAAATGTTTCACCGTTTAATTTCCAACCAACTAAATTATGGTATTGTTTTGATACACCCTGCGGAAAAGAAGCATATTTATTGTTTTCAATGTATTGTGTTGCAACTTCACTACCACCGTTACTATTGAAGGTTACCACACATAATTTTTCCCATTCAGCTACCAAGGTTATATCTTCAGTAATTAGTGTATTGGCAAAATCAAAAGTTTCACCGTTTAATTTCCAACCTACAAGTTTGTAACCAGTTTTACGTGATGCTGGCGATGTTGTGGTAGTACCATAATCAACCTGACGTGAATTGACGTCACTTCCGCCATTACTCTCAAAAGTTACTGTATATTTGATTGGTTGCCATTTGGCAGTTAAAGTAATGTTCTCTGTAACAGGTGTCTCAAAATTGTATTTTTCATTGTTAAGATACCAACCAATAAAATTATAATGCTGTTTAGTTGGTTCAGTTGGAACTGAAATCGTGGTGTTATATTCAACAGTTTCTCTATTATACTCAGCATCATCCACCATAAATGTTGCGGTTGGATTTTCTTGCCATTTTGCATATAGCGTAATGTCATATTTAATTGACTTATCAAACGTAAATGGTTTGGTATATTCTTCATCTAAATACCAACCCGACACATAATAACCTTCTTTTTTTGTATTTGGTTCTTCGGCAAATTCACCAAAATCAATTACTTGGTCGACAACAGATGTTCCACCCATGGCGTCAAAAGTAACTCTGTTTTGGTCGGCTCCATAATGTACTTTAGATAATGGTAAATTCGAATTTGTCACTAAACCGGGATTGCGAACCACAATTTCTGTTAAGCCACTGCAATCAAAGAACGCGGAACTGCCAATACTGGTCACACTTTCGGGTATCGTAATACTCGTTAAGCCACGGCAACCATAGAACGCGTAATCGCCAATACTGGTCACACGGGATGGGATTTCAATACTCGTTAAACTAAAGCAACTAGTAAACGCGTACCTGTCAATATATTTTACACTTTCTGGAATTGTTACACTCGTTAAACTACGACATCCTTCAAATGTTCGAGAACCAATACCAGTAACGCCGTCAGGAATCGTAACGCTTGTTAAACTGCTGCAACTCTCAAATACCCCCCAACCAATACTGGTTACATTTTCTGGAAGTACAACATTTGTTAAACCGCTGGCATAGAACGCTTCATTACCAATACTGGTCACACTGGATGGAATTGTTATACTCGTTAAATCACGGCAACAAGAGAACGCTTTGATGCCAATGCTGGTCACACTTGTCGGAATTGTGGTATTTTGATAACCACAAACCAATGTATTATCCGATTTACGGATAATACAATTACATTCATTACCATTGGCATCCCGACTTGTATAGGTGGTGTTATTGGAATCCACAACAACACTCGTTAAACCACGGCAGGTTTCTATTAAATTATCTATTGATGTCACACTAGCGGGAATCGTAATACTTGTTAAACCATTGCAACCGGAAAACGCACCATATTGGATAAGGTCAACACTGGATGGAATTGTAATAGACGTAAAGCTACAATTTTTAAACGCATAACCACGAATTTGAACAACAGTGGATGGAATCGTTACATCAACCAAACCAGTGCATCCAGAAAAAGCATTATTGTCAATATATTTCACAGAGGTTGGAATATCCACACGGTATTTTTTACCGCTAATCCAAGCTCTTCCGTCAGCGGTAAATGCACAACCTGATTCACTACATCTAGCACCCAAATAACCATTACTATCAATATTCAAGTACGCAGTCGGCACTGTATAAACTGTTTCATCCGCCGCGCTGGTTTTGGGTCCCACAGTAAACACCATGGCAATGGACGCCACCACCATTAACACGACTGCGCTTAAAATAGCGATAATTGATTTCCTTGACATTTGTTTTTCTCCTTAAATAGTATTTGCATTTTTACAAATACTACCGATAGTATACCATTTACTCCACACAAATCACAAATGCTTCTTATTTATCCTTACGGAGACAACACAAACACGTGGGAAAATTCAATCATTGGCAAACTCTTGCTAAAAACACGAAAAATTGCTATACTACATAAGTAGAATTATGGGATACACACATGCGGAGTTTATTACCATGTTTGTGGCGCTCTTCATCGTTTTAATGTTGGGCGTTATTTTTCGCCATGTTTTAAAGAAGGCGCCTTTGGCGATTCGTCAAATTCCGTTACATGTTTTGGGTGCTACAATTCTTATTTTAGAAGTAATTAAACAAGCCTATCACTTGATTGTTGGCGATTGGCACGTTTGGTTTTTGCCATTACACTTCTGCAGTTTCTTTTTGGTTTGGTACGGCTTGGCACTTTTCACCCGCGGTAAAACCCGTCAATTAATGTATTTCTGCAGTATTACCGGTGGCGTTATGGTAAGTATACTTTTGTTCATTGCACCACGAATGATTTTGCACGATGCCGCACACGACATTTGGAGTTGCTTTGACCATTTCCACACCTTCTTCTATCACATGGGTGTAGTTGCTTACTGGGTTTGGATGATTATGTTGGATGTCTATCATCCTGAACGCATTCATATTCGTAAAGCAATTATGATTTATTCAATTTTCTATTTTGTCGTTATCGCAGGTGCTTACATCTTCCACGAAAACTTTACAGACGTGTTACGTTCAAGTTTCACTCCGTTTGATAATTTCCGTATCGCGGCTGGACAATTTGCCTATGATATTGCGCTACTAGCAATTGGTATTGGTAGTATTGCTTTGGTTTCAACTTTGACTTATTACAATATGAACAAACTTTATCAACACAACTTACAAAAGAATACATACGGCATTGAACAACGTTAAATTATTTTTTCTCTTATAGTTTATTTGATTGTTCTTTTTCATAACGCCTGCGATATATTTTATCTGATGCTTTGATAAAGCGATCGAATTCATGTAGATCAACAATTTTCGCATAGTTTTTATCGCTAAAAACATCATTTTGTAATATACGCCACAAATCATAATCAAGATATTTATCATTTATAATTAAACAGTTTTCGAGATATTCATGTGGATCCAGATGTCCCCAATTAAAAATACGCTGAAATTCAATTCGGTCAACATGTAATTCGTATGCCATTTTTACAAAAGCTACCAACTCCTTGAAATTAACCCGTTGAACCACAAAACAGAATTCCAACTTTTTAATTGCATTTTTAGCACGCAGTTTACCAAGCATCTCTAAATTTTTCATCAAGATATTGAAATCTGCACCGCGTAATTTTTTATATGTTTCAGCTGTGGCTGCATCTACTGAAATTCGAACACTGATGTTCTCATATTTATCCTTTATCAGTTTCCAATTGTTCTCATTAAGCAGAAGTCCATTAGAATAAATCGTAATCTGATTACGCCGCATACTGGTTAATAATTGACGATAATATGGACTATAGAAAACTTCACCATGCCCCGCCAAGAACACTGTATTTGCACGTTCCAACCAACCAGACTTAATTATTTTTTCAGTAACACATGCGGTGATTTGACGCTGGTTTTCATTCATAGAAAAACGTTCTGGACGACATGACTTACAACACAAATTACACGATTTATCAAAGCCAAGAGTTAATTTTAACGTTAAATCCGGCAAAAGCATCTCGTCTAATTTAAATGGTGTGTTATCGACTTTATAATAATCACAACTACAACGATCCGTAGAACATAAACAATAAGAACGATTCAATGAGGATAATTTTATTATCCGAGTACGAAAACTATTTAATATATCATTAGGATCTGCTTCACTGATTAGGTTACCGAATGGTAACAAACAACGACAACATCCATAGACATCGGCATCATAATGAACATACAATTCCGCTCTTTTTTCAAGATTTGCACATTTCATACTGCGATTAATTGGTGCTCTTAAGACATATAACAATAATTGCGACGTTGACAGACTACGAATATAGTATATATGACGATAATCGGCTTTCGAGTATTTATAATTTTTAATTTCATTTTCAATTAATTTTTCTTTCAGTTTTCTTATCATTTTTTTTATACGCTCAAGCCGCCATTTTAACCTCAAGACCACATGCCAGGCCGCAATCAATGGGTGTTTTAACCCACGAAAAATGCGTACAATCATTATTTGATGCTTCTCTTTTGGTTTGTCTACGCCTTCGGTCGCCTGAACAGGCGTGAGTTTTATAACTTGATTGTTTGTTTCTTTTAAGTTTGAGCACCTCTTAACTTCGCTATCATCAATCATCTGACAAATATCATCTAAATATTGAAGTTTTAAATTTTCTTTCAGTAACTTATGTTGTATTAATTTTTTTCCTTTCTTTTTTAACTCACAAACATAAATTTGATATTCTCTATATTTACAAAAATTTTTTTTAGTTAATTTTTTTATATATTCATAGTTCTTAAAATCTAACACATATGCAATAGAACGACAGTTACGCTCAGTTCCGACTAGTAATATTTTTGTTTGTTCCTTAGCTTCCATTCATTTTTAATTTTACAAATTTTAATTATTAAAAGCAAGCAGATTAAACATTGGATTTTTCTTTATAACGTCTACGATAAAGTTTTTCTGAAACTTTCGCGCAAGCATAGAAATCAACTAAATTCACAATTGGACTTTTCATAATTGGATTTTGTAAAACACACCACAAATCATAATCAAGATATCGATTATTTACAATCAAACACTGTTTAAGATATTCTTCCTGCTCAAGATGTCCCCAATTATGCATTCGTTGAAAATAAATTTCATCAACATTTAAATGTTGACCAATTTTTACCATCAAAGGCATCTCACGAAAATTATCACGCTGTACAACAAAACAAAGGCGAAACGACTTTATTTCATTTTTACGCCTTAATTCCCCTAACATTTTTAAGTTTTTCATCAAAACATTAAAATCTGCACCGCGTATTTTTTTATAAGTCTCAGCAGTCGCTGCATCAACTGAAATTTTAACATTAATGGTTTCATACTTGTCAGCCACTAATTTCCAATTATTTTCATTAAATAAAAGGCCGTTAGAATAAATAGAGATTTGTTTTCGCTTTACTTCTGTTATCATTAATTGACGGTAATATGGACTATAAAAAACTTCTCCCATTCCTGCCAGCACTAAATCATTCGTTTGTTCCAAATAGCCAGATTTTAAAAGTTTTGTAGTAATAATATCAGCGACCTGCCGGTCTAAATCATTCATAACATAACGTTCACTACGACATGATTTACAAGCCAAATTACACGATCTAACAAAACTCAAATTGATACTTTTAGGTATAGCCGGAATATCCCATATTGTGTCATAATTCTTATTTACGAGTGGATTACTCTTCGTGTAGTAACCGCATGAACAGTGATCCAGTG
>CAMOZC010000047.1 GCA_946630785.1 uncultured Clostridia bacterium
ACACCATATAGTGTGTGCATTAAGAAATATTTTATACATTATATTTTTTTATGTTCTGAGATTATGTATCAAAAATTAGTACACCTATTAGTACACCCATTCATTATTAAATTTGATACTACACTGTGCCTTAAAAAGCCCTGATTTGTGCAGGGCTTTTTACTTTATTTGACATTATTTTACAAAGTTCGCACATTTTAACAAAAAAATTGTAAATATTTGACATTAAATGGTTTAAATTGGGTTTGGTTCTTCTCGCTTTCTCCTAGTGGACGACATACTATTGCTTATTTCATATATAATGGTAAAATTAAATATTATAAAAAATAATAATTTATCTTTGTACAAAATATTACTTACTACACTACTATCATCGTTAGCCATTACAGGAGTTGGCTTTTTAGATAATTATATTTGGAATTGGATTATAGCAGGCTTAGGTATAGCCTCATATGCAGTCGTTGGTTTTTTATTCTCTTGTCATATTTTATCGAGTAAAAAAAAGCGGAAAAGATGCATATATTATTGTCTTTTGTATTCTTGCAATTACCTGTTTTTATATTTTTCAAGGAATTAAATCATTTCAACATTGGTTGTCATCATGGCCATGATGGAGTAAAATATTTACAATATCAACATTAATCATAAGTACAATAGGAGTAATAATAATTATGTGTTTAAAGAAAAAACAATTCAATTTTAAAAAAATATTTAAATCAAAATATTTTTATTTACCAATGTTTTTAATTGCTGGTACTGTTTTAACAATTATATTTTCCAATAAAATTTGTAACATAGATATATTATTTGGAATTGGAACAGGCATCTTGGGCTCGTCTACGGTTTCAATCTTTATTGAAATTTATAACGACATGCGAAATAACCGTAAAAAAATGACAAATAGGAAAATAATTCTTGATGATATTAACATCTTAGATTTATTTAAAACGGAGTTACAAAACTATTCTTCGTATTGTTATTTATATAATAATTCGATGAAACTAAGTTATCATAACGAAACGATTGATAATGTTTTGGTCCAGATTGAAAATTTTAGCAAAGAAATTGATTCACACATTAAATATGAAAAAACACCTGATGGTGTAGTTAAATATGCCGAAAACCTCAATAAAAAAAATGAATATTTATTTATTAATGTTTTACCTAATTATCAAACCTTATTGAACAATTTAGAAAAAATAATTTTAGAAAAAAATTTTTATATAAATTCAGATCTTTTTACACAAAACGAAATAAACAATTTAATTGAATTAAAAAGTTATACTCAAAGGATAGTTAAATTATCAGAAGCAAAATCGGAAATCTACATTATCGAAGCGAAAAAAAATTTCTATGATTATATAAAAAAAGAAATATTAGACTTAGAAAGAATAGATAGAAACATGATATTAAAAATTAATTATTTTAAATAAAAACATTAAAACTTTACTATTTTAGGTGCAGAAGTAAAAGAACAAAAAGTTGCCGTTGCGTTCTCAAAATACAAAACGGCAGTATTGCCATCATCTTCGTTGTACATGCCACGCAAATTTGGATATGTATCTAACATTGACTTTCTTGCTTCTCTTCTATCATCGTGAACAAGTTTTCCAGAAAGTCTAATCCACTTTCCATTGGTAAAACCAGAAATCTCTACATTTGGATTAGCCATTATTTGTTTGAAAACATCTTTACTTTTCCCCGTTTGTATATACAGTTTATTTTCAAATATATGTACTGTTCCAAAAGGACGAACTCTTGGTTGATCACCGTCCATAGTCGCAAGATAATAAACTCCACATTTCTTTAAGAATTCACATACTTCTTCCATACATAAATTTTATCACATTAAAGAAAATTGACCAATAAAAAGAACTCTAAATCATTACGACAAAATTCTACACTTTTCGACAGCTTCTTTAATTCTCTTGTTCCTTTTCTCTACAAATTCTATTTCATTACTAATCCATTTTAAATACTCATTTTCATCTTTGGGTAAAGGGTTGTCGTCAAAAATACCGTTACACAACCAAAGTTTTACCTGTGAATAATCTTCAGTTACCAAATCCTGCAGAAAGAAAAAATCCACATAACCTTTGAAGTCAACAAATAAATCAAAAAATTCTTTATTTTCTAATAATGTATCATACAAAGGACTTCTTTCATGATTATAATATTTACGAATACACTCCAAAGTTAAATCAAATCTGTCCTTAATAAAATGATTACATCCTCTTCTTTGATTTATACTACCTTTTTTCTTCGGAAATATAATTTCCCCACCGATTGTATAAGATTTTCGTGTATATGTTTCGAAAAAATTTTTATAATCGTCCAATTGTGCCATCACTTGTTTGATTATATGATCGTATCTTTTATAACGAAAACTAGCTGTAATGGAATCACTGCCAAATCTAAAATTTTTCCATATTAAATAATCACGACTCTTTCCATCTTCTAATTTCATATCTTCATGATTAGGTAATTGTTTACTCCATAAAAGCATGTGGTATTTCTTTAACATAGGACTATCCGAATCCGGATCACAAGCAGACCTTCCCATCGGATTATCCCAATAATTATCCCAAAAACCTGGTGTATTAGTTGTAAAATCAAAATTTACATCAATTATTTCAGGCATAAAATAGTATACCATTAGTAATTGTTTTAATATAGAAAAATTCTATATCACATTCTGTTAATTAAATTTTGCAGCAATCGGCAACAATTGGCCAACACGTTAAAAATCATTTTTAAAACATCAAAGAATTTAGCAATCCATTCTAAAGCTGGTATCCCGCAATTAACTGCAACGACCAAGGCAATGATTATTAAACCAATAATTATCAACGGCCATTTCATTGCTATTACCCTTTCATGGCTTTTGGATTTAATATCCAACTCTTTGAACCATCTGAATAATAATAATCAACGCCATCTGTCCAAACGTATTTTCCTTCAAGTTTCGTAAGACCATTGAATTTAATTTCTTTATTAGTTTCTGCAATAGACTTTGACACTATACTTTTTTATGCGGCCCAACTAGTCGGGCAAGTGCGATTTGCTTTAAACCAATCTGTATCCTTTAGACACACATTATTGTTAGAACATTGAATAACGATTTCATTATCCTTGCAATAAAGCACAATATTTCCGTTCATTGATTCAAAAACACCCGCGCTATAGTCAGTACACAGCGTTGTTACATAAATTTTATCCGTATAAGGTGCAACGCGATTAATAAATTCCTGAGTTGGAAATTGATTTTCGTTGACGTCAGTATATTGGCTGCTACCCGCACAACAACAAACACAAACACGTTTAGGTTGAATTTTGGACATCAATTTATTGGAAGAACTGGTTTTGGAACCATGGTGCCCCGCCTTATACAATTCAACCTGATGTAGTTCGTTTCTATCAACTAACGATGCTTCGCCACCAGACTCTAAATCACCTGTGAACAAATAATATTTTTCGTGGTTTTGAATAACCTGACAACAAACTGAATAGTCGTTTTCGCTTGAAGCAGTATTTTCGTGATAATACTTCTGGTCAAGAATTTCTAATTCAACACCGACACCCAATTGATAAACCTTTTGCGCTCCACCGCTTTCTTCAACACATTGTAAAGCATTATAAACTTTGGTTCCACGCGCTTGCGCTTCCTCAACTTCACGGCAATAATTCTTATAAACATTAGCCGTACTTTTCGTGTAAACAAATTGAATTATTGTATCAACCTTATATAAATCCAAAAGGCTGTCAACATTTTCATTCGTACCCAAACCAGCAATATGGTCTTCATGCGCATGCGTGGCAATCACATATTCAATTGTACCGTCGCCAACAAATTGGTCAAGATAAGATTTAATGGTTGGTACTGAACTCGATTTTGAGCCGGCATCAATCAAAACTTCAGTATTACCGACCTTAATCAAACTACAATCACCGGTATATTTATTACCAAGTTCAAGAAAATGAATTGATAAATCTTGGCTTTCGTAATGGGAACCCCTGTGACGATTAGGAGCCTGATAAACATAATTAAAATAATAATAAACGGCAAGCCCACCGACCAAAGCGATAATTATCAACAATACCAAAATCATAGTGGGCGAAACATTTTTAATTACTACCGTCCGACGGCGTCTTCTTCTTTTGCTCACAAAATAATTATACTATTTTTACCACTTATGGGCAACTTTTGTTATTGTAAACAAAAAAAGCCCAACGGATTTTGTCAGGCTTTTTTAATCTTACTGTTCAAATTATTTGCGACGACGTTTGGCAATCACAATGCCGGCAACAAGACCGCCAATTACCAAGATTCCGGCGGCGGTGCCTGCAATCCCCAAAATTAAAGCACTATTGTTTTGGTTGTTAACCTTTATGCTGTTCTCGTTCAATTGTGCAGTTAATGTCATATCTGCGGTAACTGGAGTGGTGAAATCATATGCTTTATCTCCCGCGTACCAAGATACAAGATAACCATCGACTGTGATGTCTGGCGCTTGAACCAAATCACCTTCAACAACCGCACGAGTGGTATACACTTCGCCGTTAGCATTAGCAAAAGTAACGTTGTAAATTTTCTTCCAGACTGCGGTTAATGTTATTTTTTTAGTAACTGGAGTTTCAAAATCGTATTCCGTAGCAGAGTTTGTGCCAACGAGATACCAACCACAGAAGAAATATCCGTCACGAGTTGGTTCGGTTGGGTTAATCACTTTAGCACCATGGTCAACAGTTTGTTTTGATACTGATGTGCCACCATTACTATTAAAAGTAACTTCGTAAGTGTAAATTGCCCAATCGGCTACCAAGGTAATATCTTCGGTAATTGGTGTATTAGCGAAATCAAATGTTTCACCGTTTAATTTCCAACCAACCAAATTATAGTATTGTTTTGATACACCCTGCGGGAAAGAAGCATATTTATTGTTTTCAATGTATTGTGTTGCAACTTCACTACCACCGTTACTATTGAAGGTTACCACACATAATTTTTCCCATTCAGCTACCAAGGTTATATCTTCAGTAATTAGTGTATTGGCAAAATCAAAAGTTACACCGTTTAATTTCCAACCCAAAAGTTTATAACCTGTTTTACTGGAGCTTGGCGATGTTGTGGTAGTACCATAATCAACCTGACGTGAATTGACGTTACTTCCACCATTACTGTTAAAAGTTACTGTAAACTTGTCAGCATTCCATTTGGCATACAAAGTAATATCGTATTTAATTGGTGTACCAAAATCAAATTCATTGGTTAATGTTGCATTTAAATACCAACCGGCAAAAGTGTGACCAACTTTAATTGGGTCAGTTGGACGAATGGCTCTCTCATTATAATTTACAGGTTGTTCTACTAACGCACCGCCGTTATATGCGTCAAAGGTAACCGTGTAAACGTTAATATCCCAGTCGGCAATTAAATTCATATCTTCTGTAATTGGATGACTGAAATCATAGGCTACACCATTATTTAACCATCCTTTAAAGGTGTAACCCGTACGGGTGGTAACTGGTGAATTAATTACTGTACCATAATCTACGGTTTGGCTGGTAACCGTACTACCCTCATTACTGTCAAAAGTTACTGTATATTGGTTGATTTGCCATTTGGCAGTTAAGGTAATATTTTCTGTTAGCAGAGTATTAAAATTATATGCGGTATTATTACGATACCAGCCCATAAAGGTATAACCCGTTTTGGTCGGTTCGGTTGGAACTGTAACTGCGGTATTATATTCCACAGTTTCACTACCGTATTGGATGCCATCTACCGTGAATGTTACTGTTGGGTTTTCTTCCCATTTGGCATACAAAGTAATGTCATATTTAATTGGTGTATCAAAGGTAAATGGTTTGGTGTATTGTTCGTCTGAATACCAACCAATAAAAGTATAATGCTCTTTCATTAAACCGGTTGGTTCGGTTGTTACTTCACCAAAATCAACCAATCGGTCATCTATATCCGTATCACAGTTAGTAACAAACTTTACCGTGTTTTGGTCCGCACCATAATGTAATTTACTTGCGTATGATTGCAAATTCGTGTTGGCCATTAAACTTGGATTGCGAACAATAATTTCGGTTAAACCACTGCATCCAGAGAACGCGCCCCAGCCAATACTGGTCACTCCTTCCGGTATCGTAATACTCGTTAAGCCACGGCAATTCTCGAACGCGGAACCGCCAATACTGGTTAATTGAGAATTCTCGGCAAAAGTAATACTCGTTAAGCCACTGCAATTAAAGAACGCGTTACCGCCAATACTAGTCACACTTTCGGGTATCGTAATACTACCCGTTAAGCCACTGCAACCAGAGAACGCGCGTTCGCCAATACTGGTCACTCCTTCGGGTATCGTAATACTCGTTAAGCCACTGCAATAAAAGAACGCGTCATTGCCAATACTGGTCACTCCTTCCGGTATCGTAATACTCGTTAAACCACTGCAATAAGAGAACGCGTGAACTCCAATACTGGCCACTCCTTCGTGTATCGTAATACTCGTTAAACCACTGCAACTAGAGAACGCGTAATCGCCAATACTGGTCACTCCGTCTGGTATCGTAATACTCGTTAAACCACTGCAATGCTGGAACGCACGTTCGCCAATACTGGTCACTCCTTCGGGTATCGTAATACTCGTTAAGCCACTGCAACCA
>CAMOZC010000048.1 GCA_946630785.1 uncultured Clostridia bacterium
TGGACTATAAGTTGGTTAGTGAAATGTTAACTGATGTATTTAATCGTGTGGGCATGAAAATTGCTTATCAACTACAATCAACTGACACTGATGTTTGGCATCCAAAAAATTATGCTCAAATTTTATGTGGTGAAAAAGTAGTTGGTTCCATCGGTATTATTCATCCTCAGGTTATGGCAAATGCGGTTGGTTTTGAGGTTGATATGTCGCTGTTGGATTTCCAAAATGCCACAAAAGACCGTGCACCAATTTTATCAAAATTTCCTAAAACTGAACTTGATTTTACGTTTGTGTGGAATGGTGTCTATGCAGCATTGGACCAAGTATGGCAAAAATATCATCATCCGTTGGTAACTAAGCGTTGTTTAAAAGCAGTCTATGAAAATAAATTTACTTTGACTTTCACCGTTTCAAGCACGGAAAAAACACTTGACAAGGCTGAAATCAATAAAATTCACCAAGAAATTCTTGACTTCGCTGCACAAAATAATGTACAACTAGGATAGTGAACGAAAATATCTTTTATATTGATGCTAAAACTAAAATCGTTGATTTCTTAACGACAGAGTTTTCGGGCACTTTTCCTTTGAAATTGCAGAACCGTTTCTTGAACTTCTTTCCACAAATTGCTAACTATGAAGAAGAAGGGCAGAAATATAAACCAGCAATTTTCTTTACTAATAACATTGATACAGTAGTTAAAAACATTCCCAGCGCAATTAAAATCGTTTTATTTACGGATGCTAATGAAAACATGTTTGCATCACGTTTAAAGAGTTTAATCCCGTTCTGTAATCGTTATTGGTGTGTTTATGTATCAATCTCAGAAACTGGAATTGAGTATGGTATTTTCCGTGTCATCAACAGTATTAAAGATGAAAACTTGGAAACGATTTTGTTTAAATCACAGGTTTTACAAGAAAAGAGTAACAAGTTATTTGGTATTTATGTTTACGCAGAAAACACCTGGACGATTACGATGCGTAGCTTGAAAGGGCGTGTGGTAAATGTTAACTTCGCGTTGGATATTCGTGTAGTTAATAACTGGGAAGATGAAATTAAAGAATTCGTTGATGCCAGTTTTTCTAAATTACGCACCAGTGCAAAAAAACTGCAAGATATTAAAAATATGTATCGTAACATTTTCCGTAATGTATCCCGTTTGGTTGATGGTACGATTTGTGTAGTGGTGGACTCTGATTATAAACCGGATTCATTTTTTGAAGATGGTATTTGGTTAAAAGAACCAATTAATCTCTCTAAATTGTTTGCGCAAACCAATCAATACAACGAACAAAAACTAACTACGATGGCTGATGTTTTTGTGACGATGTTAAATTTTGATGGTATTACAGTCGTTGACAATATGGGTCAAATTCGCGCGTATAACGTGTTTATTGAAACCAATATGAAATTGGCTGGTAATATTATTGGTGGGGCGCGTAAGCGTGCTGCTTATACAATTATTAATAGTAAGCGTCCACACATTATTGGTGTTTATTTCCAAAGTCACGAAGGTGAAATGTTCTATTCACCAGTTAAAAAATAATCTAAAATTATATTTAGTGATGGCATGATGTCTGGTAGGTGTTCTTGACCGATTGGGTGGGGTAAATTATCGTCACCTAGTTCAATTGTGAACGCGGGAATGTTACACCGCATAGCTAAATAATCGGTTAACCCACCATAAGACCCGGTGGATAGTTCGGCTTGAAAGTTTGTGAGTCGGGCAAGGTGTTCTGCCTGTAATTTGTCCGCCAAACGACTGTAATAAATTAAATTTCCTTTGGTATGAATGGCGATACTTACTGTCGGGTGAAATTGGTGGATTAAGTGTAACAGTGTGCGATTTTCGGGTTCGCTGTGTGGCTCAGGTCCGATGTAGTTGGCTGGTGCCATTATGGTTAAATTGCTACGTCCTTGTCCCCAGCCAGCGTCAAAATTAACGTTTAAATCAACCCCGCGAATATTAGCTTTCCATAAATTGAAATCCCTTGAACCGTGGTTAGTCCGTATCAGAAATTTTTGGCGCTTTTTTGATAATGTTTTTAAATTGCCAGTTGCTAAGTTAACACCATCCGGATTGCTGCATATTACAGCAGTAATACATAAGTCGTTGGGAATGCGTGGTCGATTTTGTATCCATTTTTGCAGTGCTAAACTGCCAATCCATTCGCGTGCGTGCATGCCTGCGGTAATTAATAATCGGCGCGGTGCAGTGGGTTTGCCTAATTGATATGCAAATATCGGTTTACGCAAAACGGACTTGCCGATTACCCGCAGATTTAAAAGGTTGTTTAAATCTGCGTATTGGTTGATATTCTTGGGAAGTTGTTCCGTACCGTAAAAGTCGGTGCCCCAATATAGTTTGGCGTTTGAAAAGTGGTAATTAAAATATGAGATGTGCTTAAATAAATCATGAATATCACAAGATATGGTGTTTTTAGTTAAAAATTTGGGTACTAAAGCTAAACCGATTAGACCATTTGATTTGATAATTGCGCGAATTTGGCGGTTGGATAGATTGCGCGGATGGCGATGAACGGACGCCAGGGCTGTATGAGTACACACTAAGGAACGTGTGGTTACACGTGTAAATTGCCAAAAGCTTCGACGGTTAAGGTGGGCAGTGTCAATTTGGATGTTGGCTGTTTCTAGTCGCCGGATAACTTGATAACCCCACGGGGTAATTTTCCCGTTATCATGTGCGCCACCGGCAAGTTTGTTGTTTTGGTTCCAGGTTAACCCAACACTATGCGGATTTAATGCAATTAATTTATCAATGTTTTCTGGTGTTAAAAACCAAGCATCCTCGATGTGTAGCCGACAAAGCGGATAGCGTGGGTCGTTGGCGATTTCGTCTAGAATGGCTTTTTTCTTGGCAATTATGGTTAATGGATTTTTCAATTCTGTCGTCCAAACGGATAGCCAAATTTCGCTAACACCCATATTTTTGGCTTTGCGTAAATATGGTAATAATTTGTTTTTGGGTAAAACCAACAGTGCATCGTTGTGCAAATCAATCATTACTATGATTATGCGACACATAGTTGCAAAATTAACCGGAAACATGCTACACTAAATATAGAACCAAAAGTTCTAACACGTGGGGGCGATGGGCTTCGACGGTTGGCGGGCGGTTCGTTAAGCATATCGGCGGGGTAACCATACGTTAATTGGTTACAAAGAATTAAATGCAAACAAAAATGCAAACACCTTTGCTTTGGCTGCCTAATCGCGGTTTAGCATCGGCGGACGACACGTTTTAACTCTTTCTAACGACCGTCTGCAAACAAAGAGTCAACGGCGTAACGTAACCATGTCATGACGGTGACGGTGCGCGGCTTCAAAAGTCGGACTTGATCATAACAATTTGTCGTTAGGTTGGTGGTCAATTTTTGATAGCGACTATGTATGTAGAAAGACGAACAAGATTCCAATCGGACCCGGGTTCAATCCCCGGCGCTTCCACCAAGTAAACACAGCCACATTTGTGGCTGTTTTGTTGTTTGTAATTTGTTTGTCTTTCTTGGAAAAAATAATGTGTGAATTTAGTTGAATTTTATTGTTTTAAGCTGAAAGTAAACAAATTGTTTAGCAAATCAACAAATTGTTGAGTGCTTTTTTGAGACAAATTGTCGAATTTATGCTAAATTAAAGCATTTTAAGGAGGTGTAGAGTGATCTCTGACAATATTAAAAATTTACGTGTTGGCAAAGGACTAACACAAAAGGAATTGGCGGATAAACTATATGTAACATCGCAAGCAGTTTCACGTTGGGAGAATGGAGAAGTAGAACCTTCGGTTGATACAATTAGTAGTATGGCAAGAATTTTTAACGTTACAACTGATGAAATTATTAATGGTCCCGATGGAAAACCAAAACCAGAGGTTATTACAGAAATTAAAGAACGTGTGGTTGTGGAACAGGGAAAACCAGTTTTAACTATTTGTGAAAACTGTAAACGCCCAATTTATAACAGTGAAGAGATTGTCACTCAGACTCGCAATAATGGTCGTAATCCTTCAACCAATCATTTTATTTGTATTGATTGTGATAAAAAGAATAAAGAACAAAACCAACAAAATATAATCGCGAATAGTGTAAACCGTAGAACTAAATCTTTTATTTGGGGTACTGTTGCGGCTGTCGTGGCGTTAGGTGTATGGATTTATTATATGACAACGTTAGAAAAACCAGATACTACAGACACTCTGTTGGCGTTTGTTTTACCAATTTTAACATTTACTTTTACGGCCTGTTGTTTTTTGAATAATAATTTCGTGGGTAATATGTTTTTATCAATTGCATCGTGGGGGTTAGTTAAATTTCCTGGAATTATTTTTCCACTTAGTTTAGATGGTGTGATTTGGTTGATTGGTGTAAAAATTATGTTTTGGGTAATTGGTTTTATTCTTGGATTTATTTTTGCCGCGGTAGCATTATTGGTTTGTATGCCATTGAGTGCCATTGCTTATCCGTTCGCTTTGTTGCGAAATTATCGCAATCCTGAAATAGTTAATGAAGATTAATTTGGAGCTGAAAAAAAGTACGTTTTTTATTATAATGGACTCGTTGTAAAAGGCGAGTTCTTTTTTGTTTCATAAATAAAAAAATAAATAATAATTGTAGTTATAAGTATTCGGGTGTATTTTAGGAAAAGGAAAGATTAATGGATTATAGCAGTTACTTAGTCAGTTACACTCCAGTCGCAGAAAAATTACGACAATATGGCTTTATATGTAAAGATAGTGTTTGGGTCTTAGAGTGTGATTTACCGTTTAAAGATTTATTTGCAAAAATACGGATTACGACAAGCGAATTTGACGTGCGAGTAATTGATCGCAATTTTAATGACGATTTCTTGCCGTTTAATATAAAAGATGGAAACAGTTCTGTAAAAGCAGTGGTGCAAGATTTGATTGATGAAATTTTGTTGCAATGTTTTAGTAATACTAAACGCGATGTAATTGCTTATTGTGAACATACCTTTCAAACTAAGCATGAAAACCCGTGGCAAGAATTCCCTGAATTTTGCACTTTCAAAACCGTACGCAGTAAAAAATGGTACGCGTTAATCATGAATCTTCCTGGTAGCAAATTGGGGTTAAAAGATTGCAAAATTGTTGACGTGATTAATCTAAAATTACCACCAGAACAAATTCAAATTTTAATTGATGGAAAACATTACTTTCCAGCCTATCATATGAATAAAAAATATTGGATGACAGTCTTACTTGATAAAAATGTTGACATGGAGCAATTAAAAACCTTGATTCATGTCAGTTATGATTTAGTAGAAAAAAATTTTAAAAAATTAGCAATAAACAGTTGACATTGCTAGCAATTGGGTATATAACACTAGCAGAATAACGAATGAAGTTATTCCAATAGCACATAATAAAGGAGGGGAAAAGAAATGAAAAATTATGATGAAAAAATGAAAAAGGAGGAGGAAAAAATGAAAAATCATAATGACAAAAAAGATCGCGGTGTAGCATTGTATGATGACGATTGCGGTATGGGACTATTTCACCCGTTGTGGGATGAATTCTTCTTTGACCGTCCATTCCGTAAGGAAATGAACAATTTGCAAAATATGATGCGTACCGATATTGAGGAAACCGATAACGGTTACGAATTTAAAATTGAAGTGCCTGGTTTCGAACGTAGCGATTTGAACATCAGTTTTGAAAATGGCTATTTGACTGTAGCGGCAAACAAAACTGAAAACCAAAATCATGGTAAATTATTGCGCCGTGAACGTGTGGCAAGTTCTTGTACGCGTAGTTTCTATGTTGGCAAAATTGATGAAAGCCAAATTAATGCGGCTTTGAATCATGGTGTGTTGACAATTTCAATCCCGAAAGAAAACAAACCAGAACGCAAACATATTGAAATTAAATAATGCGTGCGCAAATTTATTAACCATTTTTACCTACAAAACAAAACTCCGCCATTGAATGACGGAGTTTTGTTAGTGTTTGGGGAAATTGCAGATTCCCTAAATCAAAAGGAGTGCAACAAGTGTAAAAAAGCCGAATCACTTATTGCATATTTAATTATTAGATACCATTTGTTATTTTGTCAACCTTTTTTTTGAAATAAAAAAACCTAAACTGAAATCTCGGTTTAGGTTTTGATTGGTGGCCGGGGTGGGACTTGAACCCACACATCGTTGCCGATATCGGATTTTGAGTCCGACGCGTCTGCCAATTTCACCACCCGGCCAAATCTAAGGTTTATTATACAACATCAAAATTTGTTTGTCAAAGCAAATCACATTGACAATCTACGGCAAAATTGCTAAATTTAATTTGTTACGGGAGTTTAGCTCAGTTGGTTAGAGCAACCGGCTCATAACCGGTCGGTCCTCGGTTCAAGTCCGCGAACTCCCACCAATTCAAAATTTAAAATCATACTTTTTATTACAAAGGCAGAAGCCTTGATTTTTAAGTTCTTTTTGATTAAACTGTTGATAAGATGAATCAAGATAACTTAAATCAAAATCAATCAGTTAATCAAATGGCCCAATTCTGCGAAACCGTGTTTAATTCTCGCGAATTTCAAAATTTGTTTACCGGTGATTACGCTATGGATGAAAAAATTTATCTTGG
>CAMOZC010000049.1 GCA_946630785.1 uncultured Clostridia bacterium
CCAAAATTTGTTGCATACGATGAACGTTTGAAGCGAACGAAGTAATAAACATACGTTTGTTTTTATATTGTTCAAACATTTCTTCCAAACGTTCACCGACTGTGGTTTCGCTCATGGTAAAGCCTGGACGTTCAATATTGGTACTTTCACAAAGCATTAGCGAAACACCACGGCGACCAATTTCACCAATACGCGCTAAATCAATTGGCTGTCCATCAACTGGTGTTAAGTCAATTTTTAAATCACCACTGTGGAAAACAGTACCCAGAGGTGTGGTAATCGCCAAAGCAAACGAACCTGGAATAGAGTGGTTAACGTGAATAAACTCAATTGAGAATTCGCCAATTTTTACCACAGCACGAGGACGTACTGCAACGGCTTTAACTTTTAATCCAGAATGCTCATGAAGTTTACGTTCAATTAAACCCAAGCTCATACGGCTAGCATAGATTGGTGCCGGTACTTCTTTCAAAGCAAACGGCAAGCCACCAATGTGGTCTTCGTGCCCGTGGGTAATAATATAACCTTTAACTTTATCTTTATTACGAATCAAGTACGTAATATCTTGTACCACCAAGTCGATACCTGGCATTTTGTCTGGATCCGGGAAAGCCAGTCCAGCATCCACCACGATAATATCATCACCGTATTCAAAAACGGTCATGTTCTTACCGATTTCGCCCAGTCCCCCTAAGAAACTAATCCGTAAATTTTTACTCATTTTCTCTCCTTATTCTGTCTGATTTAGATTAACAATTTTATTGTAAATCGCACTTTGATTTAATTCAGTAGTTCGTTCATTGTGAATTTGCAAACGATTACGGACTACCTCATAGATTCCAAGTTGTTCAAATACAGCAAAACAAAACACAAATTGGAATAGGTTTTTCGTTGGTAACACTAGTTTAGCAAATAATTTAAGTGGTGATTGGCAAAAATTATTATTGTTTACCAAATTAAGCGTTGCTTTATAATAATCAATAAACACCGACCTGTCAACACTTAAACCAGAAATTATGGCTTGCATGCTTTGGTCTGGCGCCACCGCCAAATCATCGTGTAAGTAACGTTGCAAGACCAACGCTTTTTCATCATCATTAATCGCGAATGGGATGACACATTTCACCACAGCCTGCGGATGCACACCATCATTTTGTTGCAATTCAAAAATGACACTTTTGGAACAAGGTGCCGCTAAAATCTCGTTAAATACCGCACCACCAAAGAAAATAAATTTTAATTGTCCATTATCAAATTTAGTATGAGCGGGATGTGTTGGCAAACTTGATGCACGTGTTTCACGCAAAACAGTCATTAAAACTGGCGCTGGATTACCACAACCGGTGGGCTCTAACATTGCAACTTCTTGGAAGAATTTTTGATTTAACTCTTCTGGCGCAATTTCAAAATCATAATAGCGACAACTTTCAGTCGGTTGACTGGCCTTAGCTTCCGTAACTACAGATTGGAATCGCTCACGGAATTTTTCAAAATTGGTGACTGGCAACGACATACCTGCCGCCATCGCGTGTCCACCAAAGGTGCTTAAGAACTCTGATGATTTAGTAATACACTCTACCAGATTAATACCAGGTACACTGCGACCACTGCCTTTGTAGACTTCGCCCTTGCCGCCCAAAACAATACATGGCTTACCATATTTTTCGGTTAAGCGTACCGCCACAATTCCCAAAACGCCACTTTCCCATTCAGGCTTAGCAACAACAATGGCACAATCGTTTTGCAAATGATTTTTTTCAATTACTTTTACGCATTCGTCATAAATCACCGTACATAAATCTTGGCGCTTTGCATTCATGTAAAGCAGGTTTTTAACGACACGGTCCAACCGCTCTTCGTCTTGCTCCAGGATAACATCTAACCCGCGCTTAGCATTGCCCATACGACCACTGGCATTAATTTTTGGTCCTAGGCGGAAACTGATATCACCACTTTTAATTTCATTACGAATATTGCAGGCACGCGCCAAGGCCGTAATACCAGGAATTGTTCCTTGGTTTAACATTTTCAAACCATTGTGAACAATCACACGATTTTCATCTGTTAATGAAACAATATCCGCCACCGTAGCAATCGCGCAAATATCAAAGTAGTTTTGTGCTACCGTCAAGCCTTCCATAGCTTGAACTAATTTTAAGGCCACACCCGCACCACACAAATCGTCAAAAGGATACGCTTGGTCTTTAAATTTTGGGTCAACACAAATACAATTTGGTGTTACTTCAGGAATCGCATGGTGGTCAGTAACGATACAATCAATACCCAGACTTTGAGCAAATTTAATTTCTTCTGGGCAAGAAATCCCGCAATCCACCGTAATCAATAAATTTGGGTGAAACTTTTCATTTAAACGTGCAACTAAATCAACATTCAGACCATACCCATCCGCATCACGTTCTGGCAAGAAATAAGATGTTTTAACACGTTGAGTTAATAAGTATTTATATAAAATCGCAGTCGCACAAATACCATCAGCATCATAATCGCCGATGATTAAAACACGTTGTTTTTGGTTAATGGCGTCACGTAAGCGCGATACTGTTTCCTGCATACCTTTTAATAAAAAAGGGTCATGCAATTGACTGGGATCAAAGTTAAAAAATTTCTCGGCCTTTTCTTGGGAGTCAATACCTCTTTCAATTAATAAACGGATAAATTTTTCACTATAGCCCGATTGCTCAAACGCCGCCAGTTGCCGTGGAGTTAACTCTCCGCACCTGACTTTGTATTCCATCCATAATTACATTAGCACATATTTACTTGCTTCGCAACAGAAAACAAACTAAACTAAAACCATGGAAAACATTAAAATCACCGCAGACAGCATCTGCGATTTATCAAAAGAAATTCTAGCTAAATACGATTTTAACATTTTACCAATGTACATTCATTTAGGTGACGATGAAGAACGCGACAACGCCGGCATTGACGAAAAAATTTATGAATACTTCCGTCAAACCAAGAAGACGCCCAAGACCTCAGCCATCAGCGTTCCTGATTATATCGAATTTTTCAAAGCAAATTTACCGAAAGGTGGCAGTTTAATTCACTTTGTTATTTCCAGTGACATTTCCAGTACGTACCAAAACGCCATTAATGCCGCCAAGGAATTCAAAGATGTTTACGTTATTGATAGTCGTTCGTTATCGACTGGAACAGCCGTTTCCATGTTACGTGCGGCCAAATACCGTGAAGAAGGCATGTCAGCCGAAGCCATTGTTGAACGCATTAACGATGAGATTTACAAAGTCCAAGCCAGTTTTATTATCAACAATTTGACCTATTTACACCGTGGCGGACGTTGTAGTGGTACCGCTAAGTTATTCGCTACCGCTTTGCATATTAAACCACAAATTGTCTTAAAGGATGGCAAAATGCAACCTGGTAAAAAATTTATGGGTAACTTTAGTATGTGTGTAAAAAAATATGTTGATTATACCTTTGCCACTAACCCTAACCCCGACCTTTCCGTTTGTTTCATTACGCACACTAAAATGACTGACCCCAAGATTGTTGACGCTATCCGCCAACAAATTGCGGCACATTACACTTTCCAAGAAGTTATTGAAACTGTAGCAGGTGGAACGATTACTGCACACTGCGGCGAAAATACGATTGGTATTTTATACGGTTTAAAATAAAAGCATTAGTCTTTATAATATTCACAAAAGGCGACCGCTAAAGCGTTTTCACCGATGTGACAAGATACCGACAAACTTAACGGGTCCATATATTCCACCTTTAAGTTATAAGGTTCCAACGCCCGTTCAACTTCGGCTTTAAAAATTTCAGCCTTGGCCTGGTCGTAAGTATAGGCAATCATAACTTTTAAATTGCCTTTTTCTAATTGTGGCTTAAAGCGCGTATTGATTTCTTTAATCATTTGGTCAATCATACGTTTCTTGCCTTGGTTATAATTCATAACTTGGCAGAACTTATCCAATTTTTCACCTTGGATTGTTAACACTGGTTTAATTTGCAACAAACTACCAATCAACGCCGCAGCCGGAGTAATGCGTCCACCTTTCTTCAAATATTTCAAAGTTGTCAGCATAATATAAATGCTGGCGTTCATACTGGTCGCCATTAAATAATCTTTAATTTCCTTCGCAGATTTACCAGCCTTTGCCAAATTAACGGCATCAATAACGGATTGTTTTTGTGTAACAGAAATTCGATGATTATCAATTACTTCAACCTTGCCGTTAAATTCCTTGGCAAAATTAATCGCGGTAGCACAACTGCCCGAAAGTCCACTGCTCATTGGAATATAAACAATTTCATCATGAGTCTTTAACAAATCGCGCCAAATATCCGCAACACTATTAATATTGGGTTGACTGGTTGACACATCGGAACCGCCCATGATTTTTTTATAGAATTTTTCCTGAGTCAAACTGATGTTTTCAAAATATTCCTCACCGTCAATCAAGAACGGCATTGGCACAACGGTGACACCAATTTCCTGAGCAAACTCTGGAGTTACGCCACTATTGGTATCGGTTACTACTGCTACTTTCATTACTTTCATCTTACAAACTATCCGTTAAATCGTCAAATCAATTACACCACAAAAGTATATTTTTGCCGTAGATTTCGCAATCTAACCGTATGGACAAACGGAAAACTGCCAAAGTTCCTTTGATTATTTTTCTTATCGTGTTAACCGCGTGTATTTTGTGTTTCTCGTTTGGACGTAATTATAATCCCTATTTTCTCTGGGTGGGGCTAGGCTTAGCCGTCATCAGCCTACTTACTTTCATGCTGGCATTAACTCGTTTTTTGCGCAACCGTTCCATTGCCAGTGGACTGCTAATTACTTTAACCGCGGCCACTGCACTTTATTTTGTCGGAAATCGTTTTATTAATTCGGCCATACCACGAGCCATGACGAACTTATCCGTTGCAGGCATCAACACAACCACCGCTAATAATACCTGGTTTACACCATTATTCTTCGCACAGATTGGTCTATTCGCTTTATGGTTTTTAATGATTTTGTTTATCATTTACGTTTACGTACGACCAATTAAACGCATTGACCAGTTACTTGGCCAAATTATTGACGCCAAACAAATTAAGAAAATGAAACTAGGTAAGGGCCGCCAATACCAAGCCATTGCCTCTAAACTACAAATTCTCGCCAATGAACAATACGCCCAAGCACTAAAACGTCAAGCCCGCCAAATTCAAGCCCACAACCGTGCCGCCGCTAAACGTAACGTCGTCAATAAAATCATTCAAGAAAAAGCCAAACTGCCGAAAGCTTAAAGACCTTTGTCCGGATTTGGGCGTTTTAAAAATTGTTTTAATTGTCCAGCAACAATGCAGAAACGTTTTTTTGGCTCTGCTTTAACCACAGGTTTTGCTACCACTGCTGCTTTTTCTGCTTCTGAATGAACAAATTCAGGGTGACCAATTTTGCGGAAATATTGATTGTTCGCGTCAAAAATCATTGCCAATTCGGCTTGTTCCTGTTCACTACCAATTTGGTCGTTAGACATACTTTGTGGTTTATATTCCAATGGTAATTCTACTTGATTCAACCATGGCATCTTGGAGACAATATAACGTGGACCAATCATGTCCATCCGGTTTTCAATCATGGGTTGCATTTCTAATTGACCAAAAATCGCGTCCACGTCACGTTGGAATGCTTTGTAGTCATTGACATGACCACGACATAATTTTGCGGCTGGAATTTGAAAAGCACCAAAGCTGGAATAAATCATGTTAGGTACGCCACGTGAATATTCAACCACATAAGCACTGTCATTTTCTAAGCGGCCATAGTACGCATTTACCATTTTGGGGTTGTTATCGATCATCATGTCATCGATTAAATGATGCTCTTTCATCTTCAAAGTATACAAATACACCATGCGTGCAATGTTCAAAAATTGCTCTTTTTTGTCCATGAATCCGTCCTCGTATTTTTTCATATGACAGGTATAATACACGAAAGCGTTTTGCTTGGCAATACTTTTGCCAAAATTTGTCGAAAAAAGAAAAAACCGCCCCCTTTCAAGAGCGGCTTGCTAATTGTAAATCAATTATTTGCGGCGGCGTTTGCTAATTACGATACCGAACACAATGCCACCAATAATTAAGATACCCGCGGCGGTACCCGCGATACCCCAAATCAAAGCATTATTGTTTTGGTTGTTCACTGCGGGGTTTTCTTCCG
>CAMOZC010000050.1 GCA_946630785.1 uncultured Clostridia bacterium
TTTTATCAAATATAACCAAGATAGTCAATATTCCTGGAATAAATATTTTGACAATTTTTTTATTTAATTTAGATTCGGGAAAAAATAAGTAACGAAAAAGTACTTGTATTTTTTGTTTTAACATGTTAATATACTAATACGAATGCGGGAGTAGCACAGCGGTAGTGCGTCGCCTTGCCAAGGCGAAGGTCGTGAGTTCGAACCTCATTTCCCGCTCCAGAATAAATATAAAAATCTCAGTAAATTCACTGAGATTTTTTATTTAAAAAAAATGTTAATTTTTTTTTGTTGATAGTATTGACAAATAGCTTCTTATATTATAAAGAGAAATTAATAAGAAGCTTATTTATTATGACAACTAAATAAATATTAAAAGGGGGAAAGAAAATGGAATTAAAAGATTTTCTTGGCGGGTATGTTGAAAAAGCTAACAACATAGTTCAGAGTCAAAAATTGCGATTCTTCTTGCCAACATCCACGGACAAAATCGTTAAGTTATACGATACTTATAATGGTAGTAAACGTAAGATGCATCCCCTGAATGCTGACCGCGTTAATGAATATTTAGAAAAAGGTTTTGCTTTTGTTGGCGCAAAGTATGATGATGAGTTAATCGGAATTACTGTCAGTCGAGAGTTCCCTACAGATTATCCATATTTTACTTTGCCGTATCATGAACAAAAAGGTGCAGTTTATACCTTAGGTGGTTTATATGTCCGTCCAGATTTCCAGGGTAAAGGTATTGCGGGTAAATTATCACACATTGCCATTAACGGAACCGAAGATTTTGGCCGTCAAACTGGAAAGGCGGTTGGTATCGGTTATGAAGTTAGTTATGATAATAAAAAGAGTTTAAAAACATTAATTCAACAAGGAAATTATATCGGTTATTATTATGATAAAAATCACCAAGAAGGCTTGTCGTTGCTTTTATATCGCCCATTTCATCACGACCCGATAAGTATGCGGTCTTTGAAAATTAATTTAAATAAAAACGAAACAAGTTCTTTGCGAAATTTAAATCACGCGTTAACCTATATGGGAGCCCAGAAGCATGTGGGTGGAACCACTAGAATTGTACAACCATTAGAAGATGGCAATGTGGTAACTACACGTGTTGTTAACAGTACGGTTGATACGATTACGAAGCCAGTATTTCACTTTGAAAAATAAAGGGGGGAATATGAACGATTTAACCGATAGTGTCATGAATTATTTTCGGCAGATTTCCGCTATTCCACGACAATCTGGTAATGAGCAAGGCATGCAAGATTATTTAATTAATTTCGCATGTAAACATAATTTGTCGTATTACCAAGACGAACATAAAAATGTCATTATCTATAAAAAAACAACTGATAAAGAACCAATCATTTTACAAGCACATACTGATATGGTTTATGTAACCAGTACAAATCCTTTTTGTGCTAAACAAAAGAAAGGAATTAAACTTATGCAAAAAGGGCAGTGGCTTACTGCTAAAGGAACTTCACTGGGGGCTGATGATGGTATTGGTGTAGCCATGATTTTATCATTTCTTGCCAGTGATATTCCGTGTAACATCGAAGCTGTTTTTACCGCTGCGGAAGAAACTACGATGCAAGGCGCTTATCAAATTGATATATCCAAATTAACCGCTAAAAAATTGATTTGTTTAGATGGTTTTGAAAACAATACCATTGTTGTATCGACAGCAAGTTTTACCGATTTTTTAATCACGCTAGACCAGACAACACAAACATTAGATGCAGACTATCATTGGTATCAAATTACATTAAAAGGATTGATTGGTGGACACTCTGGATTTGATATTGATAAACAACGTGGTAATAGTCATCAACTTATGACAAAGTTATTAAAAAGATTTCCAAATGTGTTTTTAAACCGTTTCGTTGGAGGGTATCAGTTCAATGTAATTCCAACCGAAACTAGTGCTGTATTTGCGACTAACGTTGATGAGGGGGCTGTTAAAGACGTTATAGAAGCATTTATTAATGAATATAGTCAACTTTATCCGAGTATGGAAATTAGTAGTCTGAAAATCGACCGACCACAAAAAGTATTAAGTTGTGGTAACGACCTTTTGAATTTCTTTGAAGAATTTCAATATGGAGTTTTATCAAAAGATAATCAAAACAATGTAATTGCTTCGCAAAATCTTTCTGAGGTTAACACTGATAAAGGAAGCATTAAAATTGGGTTACGTGCTAATTCTAAAAATGAAGAACAAAGTATGATTGCCGAATTACAAGCACTTTGTGATAAGCATCATTTAACATGGAGTATCGTGGATACACAACCAGGTTTTGAAACATTGCCAAATTCTAAATTGTTAAGTGATTTACAACAAACTAATCCCAATGCGAAAACTATAAAAATGCATATTGCTGTAGAGTGTGGAATTTTCCAAAATCGCATAAAAAACTTGGATACTGTTATTATCTCGCCGACAATTTTGTGTGCGCATTCGGTACAAGAGCGTCTTGATTTGGATAGTGTTAAAAATACCGTGAATTGGTTGGAAAAATATCTGCGTTTGAATTGACAAGTTGGCATCGTGGTGATTAGAATAATGGATGCAAATTATTACAATTAATCGTGAATTTGGTAGTGGCGGTCGTGAAATTGGAAAACGACTTGCAGATAGTTTAGGTTTTGCGTACTATGACCGCTATATTTTAGAAGAGTTGTCGAAAAAATTAGCCTTGGACGAAAACTATTTAGAGCGTACCTTGGAAACAAACTGGACACAATTTATGCCGTTTGGACAAACTTTAACGACAAATAAATTTTCCACACAAAATAGTTTGTTATTGGCCGAACAACATAAGTTGGTTAAACAATTAGCCAGTCAAGGAAACTGCGTTGTTGTCGGCAGTAACGCTGATTTAATTTTGGAAGAATTTAATCCTTTAAGAATTTTCGTCTATGCTGATATGCAATCAAAAATTGCACGTTGCCGTGCACGCGAAACTGAATCAGAAAAATTGTCGGATCATGAATTAGAACAAAAAATTAAGAGTATTGATAAAGGTCGTTCAACCAAGCACGACATGGTAACTTCAGTTTATCCGTGGGGTGATAAACGTGGTTATGACCTTTGTATTAACACGTCAAATACTGTAATTAAAGATATTATTCCATCCATGAAGCAGTTCGCAGTAAGTTGGTTTAAGGAGCGTAATCATGGGAATTAAATTGTCCGATCATTTTACATATCGTAAATTAATTAAATTTTGTATTCCACCAATTATTATGATGGTTTTCACTTCCATTTACAGTGTAGTGGATGGATTTTTTGTATCTAATTTCGCGGGCCAAGTTTCGTTTAATGCAATTAATTTAATTTTTCCATTCATCATGATTTTGGGTGGTGTAGGCTTTATGATTGGTTCCGGAGGTACGGCTTTAATCGGTAAAACTTTAGGTCAAGGTCAACGCGAAAAAGCTAATCAATATTTTTCTATGATTGTAATTTTCACCATCTTGGTCGGTGTTCTTTTGACAATTGTTGGTGTTGTTGGAATTCGTCCTGTAGCACAAATACTTGGTGCCGAAGGTGAAACGTTAGAAAACTGTGTCCTTTATGGTCGCATCGTTTTGTCTTTTATTATTTGTTTTATGTTGCAAAATGTTTTTCAAGTCGTTTTACCGTTAGCCGAAAGACAAAAATTGGGATTAGTCTTCAATTTGGCTGGTGGTATTACTAACATTATTCTTGATGCTTTATTCGTTGGCGTTTTCAGATGGGGAATTGTTGGTGCTGCATTCGCAACTGGTATCAGTGAAACTATCGCGGGAATTTTGCCAATCTTTTATTTCTTATCTAAACGTAATACCAGTTTATTACATTTAACCAAAGCAAAGTTAGAATTTAAAACATTAATGAAAGTTTGTGGTAACGGAGTTTCGGAATTGTTTTCCAGCATTTCTGGGTCTATCGTTAGTATTGTTTATAATTTACAGTTGTTAAAATATGCTGGTGCTAATGGTGTATCTGCATATGGCGTTTTAATGTATGTGCAATTTATTTTCATAGCCATCTTTATTGGTTACACAATTGGTTCTTCACCGGTTGTCAGCTATCATTACGGTGCCGAAAACCATGATGAATTAAAGGGATTATTGAAAAAAAGCCTGCGACTGAATTTGTTAGTGGGTATCACTATGGCAACTTTGGCGTTTGCACTGGCAATCCCATTTGCAAAAATCTTTGTTGGCTATAATCCAGATTTAATGAATATGACATCGCATGCCTTTAAAATCATTTCCGTTAACTTTGTAATTATCGGGGTTAATATTTTTATTTCTTCATTTTTCACAGCTTTAAATAACGGCATTATTTCGGCCATAATTTCTGTTATGCGTACTTTGGGCTTCAAGTTATTAGCCGCCATTTTATTACCATTCTGGTTTGGAGTGGAAGGTATTTGGTGGTCAATTACTTTCGCTGAAGGAATGGCATTAATTATTTCAATTGTTTTTCTTTTAGCAAAAAGGAAAAAATATCATTACTTATAATTAAATAAATTATACAATAAAAAAGACTGTTTCTTGACAGTCTTTTTTTTGTTGAACATTAGTTGATAAAACTTATTTCAAGTTGAATTGTGTGGCTAAATTTTGCCATGCTTTCATGACAACTTTTTCTTTTTTACCTTCAAGCATAATGCGCAATAATGGTTCAGTACCGCTTTTGCGAATTACCTTACGCATACCATTAGGCAAAGTAAAGTTAGCCAAAATTTCTTCATAATTAGCAGGTAATTCTTCAATGTTTACGTTACGGTTAAACTGGAAATAAGGGTGGTAGGTTTTTAAAATATCTAATAAACCGTTTAAACCTTTTTCATGATAAGCGTTAGCGATTAAGATAATGGCATCAAGTGCATCTGATGTTCCACTGTTGGAATCAAAATAATAATGACCGCTTTTTTCGGCGCCGAAATTAACATGTGAACTTTGCATGGTACGGATGACGTTTTGACCACCAACTTTACTACGAACTAAGTTGAAATTCTTACCCAGACCACTGTTAACGGTTTCGTCAACAACAACGCTCGGCAAGTTAAGTATGGTACCTACTAAGGTAGTAACTTCTTCGCTGGTTAATACGTGGTCGTTTAAGTACATTATAAAGCGATCAGCATCGCCATCAACACTGAAAGCGATTTCCAATTTATTGTCTTGACAATATTTAGTTAAAGCCTCGGGGTGGGTTGCACCACAATCTTGGTTAATTTCACCTTTGAAATTAATAATATTGGTAAAACCAAGACTGTGTAATTTATGACCTAAACCTCCATTGGCACAGTCAATGATAATGTCTTTGGGTAATAAATCCCATTTATGGTAGTTAGGAACTGGTGGTAAATCTAAAGTGCTTTGTTCAAAATGGTTAACATAAACTTTGAAACCACAGTATTGACATGGATTATGTGAAGCGGTAATCATAACTGCCAAACCATTTTGTGCTACAACTTCCGGGGTAGTGGTAATACCAAGATTGTGTACCGTGCCGGGGAAGTTTTTAACAAATTCATTCATTAATTTATCACTGCCAGTACGACCATCACGGCCAACAGTAACTTCTTGCCAACCGGCCGCGGATAATTTTTGTGCGATTTCGGTCGCAACATGTTCCTTAATTAATTTTGTGGTTAAATCACGAATACCTGATGTTCCGAATTTTAACATTTTTGATTACTCCTTGATTAAATCTTTTAACCAATCTTTGAATTGTGGATTGGCTTTTAAAGTGGTGTAAGTCATGGCTTGAGCCAGACCAAGTGGATTACCTAAGTCAAAACGTTTTCCAGTCAATTCAACATGACGTAATTTGGGTAATTTATTAATAGCATCAACTATACATACTTCACCTTCGCCGTCAATATGCTCACGAATAT
>CAMOZC010000051.1 GCA_946630785.1 uncultured Clostridia bacterium
ATAGTCACCACGTTTTGCACTGGTAATTACACAAGGAGCCAACGGGGTAGTGAATGATAATTTTACAAATTCATCGGTAATCGTATTTAAAGCATCAAACATGTATTTAGAGTTAAAGGCAATTTTAATACTGGTACCATCTAAATTGGCAGGTACGCGTTCATTAATTTGACCCATATCGTTATTGGCGAAAAGTTCTAAACTCTTATCACCAGTAGTTAAAGTTAATAAATTAATTTTATTGCTTCCTGACAGCAAACCAGCACGACCAACTGATGCCAACAATGGTGCAGTTTCTACAACGACATTGCAGTTAAATTCGGTTGGAATAATTTGACGATAGTTTACAAAATCACCGTCAATTAAACGTGAAGCAAATACTGTGCTGCCAATCGCAATTTGGACAAATTTCTTATCCACAATTAAACCGATTTCTTCTTTATCATCGGTTAACATGCGGCGCATTTCTTCCAAAGCGCGACTTGGGATAATTAATTTAGCAGAACCGGTCGGACGAATCAAAGGTTTAGTAATTTTTGCCAAACGATAACCATCTAAAGCTACCGCGGTTAAAGTATTATTGGTTTGGTCAACATCGAATAAGGCACCGCGTAAAACTGGGCGTGCATTGTCTTGTGCAGTAAATGGTGTAGTTTTACTGATAACTTCGCGTAAATCGGCACCTTTTAAGAAAAACAATGGTTTAGCATCCAAATTAATTAAATCAGGATATTCTTCAACTGGCATGCAGGAAAAGTTACCATCATTGCCTTCACCGTGTTCAATAACAGCGGTTGTGTCTGAACTGGTGAAAGTAATTTGTCCTTGTCCAATTTTGCTGATATATTCACCGAATAATTTTCCCGGCAAAAGTACCGCACCTTCTTGTTTAATATCGGCATGAATTGTTTTACGGATATATAATTCTAAATCCGTTGCAAAGAAAGTAACTTCATTACCTTTTGCTTCAATTTTAATACCTTCCAAAATCGGGTTAACCGTTTTGCTGTTAGTACCATGCGCAACAATCGCAATAGCACTCTTTAAATCTTCTCCATCACATATAAATTTCATACTTATATTATAACGAAAATTGCACAGGGTGTCTATTTTTTTAATTCAACCGAGAGCATAAATTTTTCGCCATTCATGAATTCAATTAAGTAATTTGTAAAATAAGCGTTTAATTGGCTGGTGACCGCATCTTCAATGTAAGTACGACATTCATCAAGATTGTGTAAATATAGTTTTTTGATTTTTTTATGCGGAACACCATAACCATAATTATGGTGTGTGATGTAAAGTAAAGTTGCAATGTTATGTACGGTAGCTTCAATTTGTGTCGGTGGTGGAGTTTCGCGTGGCACTTTTGGCGCCATCACGCGCGCTGTTTTGTGATTACCTAAGTTAATAAACAGTGTGTCAGCTTCACGGCTTAAGTGGTTGCTGATTTCGGTATGCATCATCGATTGCAAGAAATTAATGACAAAGTCCGTTTCCAGTTCGTCTTGTATTTCCTGAGTTGTTCTCTGCATACTTACATTATAAAAGATGTGGTTTTCGAATAAAACCTAAATCGTTTTACAATTTTCGACATTAATTATTTATCAAGCTGATTTAGAATATCATTAATTGCTGCTTTTAATTTGTCATCAGTCTTTAATTGTTCCGCAATTTTATTACGAGCAAAAATGACACCAGCGTGGGTACGACCACCAAGAATTTCACCAATTTCGGTTAAGGGTACATCTTCTAAACGTTGGGTTAAAAGGTAAGTTGCCACGGAACGGGCGCTGGCTAATTTATCTGTACGGCGCTTGCCGGTAATATCATCCGGGGTAACATCAAAATAAGCGGCGGTGGTGGCAATAACGCGGGCGGCAATATCACCCACGCGTGCGGTTTCTTCGTCACCTGAATTATCGGATAAAGCCGCATCACAATCTTCTAAAGTTGGAATGGTATGGCCATTTAATTCAGCATAAACGATAATCTTCACCAAATGTCCTTCCATATCACGGATATTTTCGTTAACTTTATTAGAATATTCGGCAATATGTGCGGCGACTTCATTGGGCAAATATTTATCTTCTAAAGCGGCTTTCTTTTGTAGAATTGCGGTACGCATTTCAATATCGGGGTTGCGAATATCTTGGAAGATACCACTCTTTAAGCGTGACTGTAAACGTTCAGACAAAGTGGCAATTTCATTTGGGTGGCGGTCACTGGTTAAAACAATTTGGCGTTGGTGTTCAAAGAGGTCATTGAATGTATGGAAGAATTCTTCCTGTGTGGCTTGCTTGCTGGCTAATTCTTGAACATCGTCAATTAACAAAACGTCAACGTTACGATACTTTTCACGGAAAGCACCGAAGTCACCTTTTTGTTTAATGACGTTAACGTAGTCGTCAGTGAACTTTTCAATCGTCGTTAAAACTAAGCGTGTGGAAGGGTGTTCTTCCAAAATTTGGTTGGCAATCGCATTTAGCAAGTGAGTTTTACCTAAACCCGAGCGTCCATAGATAAATAATGGATTAATTTTTTTACCAGGATGTTTAGCAACAAATTCTGCCATCGCGGCAACTTCTTGGTTAGATTTACCAACGATGAAATTAGCAAAAGTTTGTTGTGGGTTAATATTATTATTGTAAATAATTGGTTCAGGAAGTGGTGTTTCTTGTGTTGGATTATTACGGGCATCGCGACGTTCTTTTTCTACAGCATCAATAATTTCTACTTTTTCTACCAATGGTGCCACTTTTTTTATTGCATCATCAATGTGTGGAAAGTGGCGTTCGTTGCGAGCATAATTAGCATCGCGCGTGGATAACGCCGACAAAATAAAAGTACCGTCTTCAAAGCACTCTGGCATTAACGGTTGAATATAAAGGTCAAAAGAAATGCTGCTAACATTGTTTTGAATAATTGGTTTAGCTTTTTCCCAGATTTCCTTCACGTCCATGATAACGATAGATTACCACATAAATACTGGTTTTGTAAATCACTGTTCTTCTTATATATAGGAGGAATATGTAGATGTTAAAAAGTTACGGTTGACGTGTAGGTGATTTATATGATATTCTTTCTCTTATGAAAAGAACTTGGCAACCTAGTAAAGTTAAACGTCGTCGTTCGGTTGGTTTCCGTAAACGTATGAAAACTGTTGGCGGTCGCAATGTGATTCGCCGTCGTCGTGCGCGTGGTCGCAAACGTTTAACCACAAAATAAAATGTTACCTTTAAGGTATCGCTTAAAGAAGCGAAAAACATTTAACTACTTACACCAACACGGTAAGCGCCAAAGTGGTGCATACGTGGTGGTGTATTTTTGTTCTGCGTCAAATTTAAAAATCGGTTTTAGTGCTAGTAAAAAAGTTGGCAACAGTGTGGTGCGCCATCGTTCCGCACGTTTAATGCGTGAAGCCATGCGCCCGTTATTACACCGCGTTAATCCGCGTACTAATTTAATCGTGGTGGCGAAACCAGAATTGCCCGCCCAACATCTTCTCTATATAACTTTAGATTTGGAAAACACTTTGAAAAAAGCTGGGCTTATGCTATAATCATTTTTATATGAATATTCAGTTTCCGTCTGGCTCAGGAATCCAAGGTTTTGTTTATTGGTTACTGTCCCAAATTATGGGATGGGGTTGGGTTTCCTACGCGTTTGCCATTGTATTTTTTACTTTATTTATTAAATTAATTTTGTCACCTTTGGATTTTGCGAACCGTTTTTTGACGCGTCGTACACAAATTAGACAACAAGCTTTAGCAAGTGAAGTTGCGGATTTGCAAAGAACTTACGGTAATGACCCGATGGCATTTGCGCGTGCACGCCAAGCATTATTCCAAAAAAATGGTGTTGGTGGATTAGGTAGCAGTTTGATTGCCTTAGCCAGTGTAATTATCACTTTGGTAGTCTTCTTCCAAGTCATGGGCGCATTAAACAATATCTCTAATTACAATATCCGTACACAATACCAAGAACTGCAAGGCGTTTACGAAGAATATATTGAAGGTAAAGATGCAGCCAATTTAACCGAAGCGCAAACTGCGGAATTAACCGATTTGTTAAATGAAAAATATCAAGCCACCAAGGTTAATGCTGGATGGATTAAAAATATTTGGCAACCAGATAGCCCGATGGCAAAACCAATTAAATCAGTTGATGACTATAATAATAGTCAGCCGAAAGATTTCCGTTTAACGACTGACGAACAGAAAGCCGAATATAATACGATTTTTAATTATATTCACACCGAAAAACAGAACAACGGTTACTTTGTTTTAGCAATTATTTCGGCAGTAACTATTTTCTTATCTTTGAAAGTTAACGCCATTATGGCAAAACGTAACGCGCCACAAAAACCAGCTGAAAAGAAAGCTGAACCAATTATTACGTATTCTTTACGTGATGCCAAACAACAGGGCGCCGCAGAAGAAAAACCCATCGTTGACCCCGCTCAAATGAGCAAGATTATGATGTGGACCATGCCGTTGATTTATGTTTATTTCGCAACGATGCAAACTTCGGCTTTCGCGATTTACATGATTGCATCTTCATTGATTTCAACAATCTTGTCGGTTGGCTTTGCATTCTTGATTGATTTTATCTTGCGCCGCACAAAGCAACCAGAAATTAAAAAAGACTTTGACGCTACGGTAATCAATCCGCACGCGAAGTATTTCAAAGGAGGAAGAAAATGAACAAATCAGTAACAGTTAGTGCCAAATCTTTGGATGAGGCGATTACGAAAGGATGTGCCGAACTGGGCGTCGCTTTAGACGAAGTCGATTTTGAAGTCGTCGACGAAGGCGGTATGTTCCGCAAAATGCAAGTAAAAGTAACCGTAAAGGAAAACCACTCGGACAGTGTGGAAACTAGCACACCAGCAGTTGAAACCAAAGCCGAAGAACCAAAAGTTCAAGTGGAAGCCGGCACGGTGGAAGAATTTGAAATTGGTGGTAAGACCCAAAAAAACAAGCCAGCACGCGAACCACGTAAAGTTACAGAATTTAACCCGGAATGCCCGAAATTTACCAAGACAGTGGCTTTTGCTGAAGAATTTTTCAAATTAATGGGCGACAACTTAAAAGTTACCACTTCGCACAATGACCAAGAATTTATCATCGGTGTTGAAGGTGAAGATGTTGGTCGTTTGATTGGTAAAAATGGTCGTACCATGGCGGCAATTAATACCATTATTCAATCCATCGCTATTAACACACATTCAGAAGAATCACGTCGTGTTTTGGTTGATATTGGTAATTACCGTGAAAAACGTAAGGATTATTTAATTGAATTGGCAAAACGTAAAGCAGAACAAGTTAAACGTACTGGCCGTTCGGTTCGTTTGGACCCAATGCCAGCCCGCGAACGTGTGATTGTTCACTTAACCTTGCAAGATGTAGAAGGCATTATTACCGAAAGTGAAGGCGTCGAACCACGTCGCTATTTGGTGATTAAACCCGGAGCCAGATAAGCCGACCACGAAAAAGTAATTTTGAAAGCCCGTTTCCGCGGGCTTTTTTGTCGGTAAGTAACTTTTTTTGTGGGTGTTTGAGTTGATGGTAAAATGGAAAAAAACTTGCAATAGGTAATGGTAAAAACAAAAAATCAGCAGAAATG
>CAMOZC010000052.1 GCA_946630785.1 uncultured Clostridia bacterium
AAAGCATATAATGCCTAGCATGCTTGCACCATGGCTTGTGGATCCGCCAACCCAACATCTTCGCTGGCATGAGCAATCAAACGACGCGCAATAATTTGTGGCTGCATTCCCGCCGCAATCAAACGATTAGCATAATATAACGCTGCCGTTGAATCACTACCGCGCAAACTTTTACAGAAAGCACTAAGAATATGATAATAAAGTGTTTCATCCAAATTCAGCGCCTTTTGTTGCAAACATTCAGCAGCCACATTTTGATCAACAACAATCATACCACTTGAATTTGGTTTACTAGTAATCGCGCATAATTCCAAACCATTCAAAGCGCTGCGCACATCGCCGCCACATGCTTTAGCAAAATAATTTAACGCCGCATCATCAACTTGCATATGATAATCACGCAATCCCTGCGGAGCATCCAAGGCTCTTTTTAAAACATTTTTGATATCATTTTCGTTTAAACGTTTGAACTCAAAAACTGTACAGCGTGACACGATAGCGCGCGTCATACTGAAGCTCGGGTTTTCTGTTGTACATCCAATTAACAGTAAATAACCCGCTTCTAAGGCTCCTAAAAGCGAATCGCTTTGTGCTTTATTCCAACGGTGACATTCATCCAATAGCAAATAAGTTTTCTTGCCACTAATTTCAAAATCCGCTTTAGCTTGTTGCATAACAGTCTTAACTTCCGCTACTCCTGTTGAAACGGCGTTAATTTTAACGAACTTAGCGTTACTACTATCAGCAATAATTTGCGCCAATGTTGTCTTACCAGTTCCAGGAGGACCAAAGAAAATTACGCTTGGTACACGACCAGCCTTAATCAAACGACGCAATAATTTACCTTCCGCTAACAAGTGTTGCTGTCCCACAAATTCACTTAAAATTTTAGGACGCATCCGTTCAGCTAAAGGCTTTTGAGTTTGATGTAAATTATCAAACAAAGTTTCCATACCTTAATTAAAACACATTTTACACTATCCGCGCAACTACAACTCACAAGCGAATATCATACTCATGTCCCACAATAAAAGGCTCATCAGTATCAGATTGATTAATGTAAATACACGGATCAACTTCTGGACTCTGCGCGGCTGTACGACAGCGTGCCACTCCATCCACAACGGCATCACAAACCACATGCACAACTTGTCCTTGTTCGCTAACATGCTTAGCGTCCAAGATGGTTTGTTGCACGCGCTCCACAATGCGCAAACGTGTTTTCTTCACAGACGCCTTAACCTGCTCCATGCTATACGCCGCCGTACCTTTTTCCCTTGAATATGCAAAAAAGCCAACATAGTCCAATTTAACCGCTTTTAAGAAATCCACTAATTCATCGAACTCTGCATCGGTCTCGGTTGGAAATCCCACCATCATTGTGGCACGGATAGTTACCCCTGGGATAACTTTGCGAATTTTTTGAATTAATGCTGTGTAAGTATCCGCATCACCGCGACGTCCCATCAACTTCAAAATTCGCGCATTACAATGTTGGAAAGGAATATCCAAATATTTTACAACTTTATCGTTTTTAGCAATTTCGTTTAATAGATTATCCGTCAAAAGTTCTGGATAGCAATAATGCAAACGCACACGTTTAACGCCATCTACCGCTGTGATTGCCTGCAACAATTCAACTAAATTTGAGCCAAGATCCAGTCCGTACATCGTTACATCTTGCGCCACTAAAATATATTCAGGCACACCTAACTCAGCGAAATGGCGCACTTCTGCAACAATATCTTCAATTGTACGCGAAACGTATTTTCCACGAATCAAAGGAATGGTACAGAAAGCACAACGACGATTACAACCATCGGCAATTTTAATATACACATAACTTGATGGCGTTGATAATAATTTACTACCCGGCACTGCGTCCTTTTGCGTCAACTCTGCCGCCAACTTTTCATAGTCTTTGGTTCCCCACCAAATATCAACTTCAGGTAATCCTTCTTTCAAGGCTTGTTGATTGTTCGGCACGATACAGCCACAAACCACCAACTGAGCATGCGACTTATGCGGTAACTTTGCCGTAATTGCATTGATACTTTCTTCACGTGCGCTATTAATAAATCCGCAAGTATTGACAATGATAATATCAGCATCATCATCGTTATCAATCAACTGACAACCCGCCCGTTGCAAGTAACCTGCCAAAACTTCACTATCGGCGCGATTCTTATCGCAACCCAATGTTGTAATACAAATTTTCTTCGGTTGTAAATTCATATTGCATGATATCGCATTTTCGCGTATAATTCAACTTGTAAATCGTTTGGTCCCGTGGTCAATCGGTTAAGACGGCGCCCTCTCACGGCGCAATGAAGGGTTCGACTCCCTTCGGGACTACCAAGCCGACAAAAAAACGAACTCAATTCGAGTTCGTTTTTTTTAGTAAAATTAATCGTGCGATGCAATCGGATTATTTTGCGACAATATTTTTGTTTTGGCTTTTCTTAAAACAAATTTTAACCACAAAATCGATTAAGTGGATGATGGCGCACATAGCAAAAACCAAGACCAGCACAACGAATGGCATCAACCATGCTGGAATGAACGGATAAGTGCTGCCGGTAACAAAGAACCAATCGTAATGGTTTGGTGTTAAATTAGAATAAGTATAACTGCCAATCAACGCCCAAACAACAATGATTGCCAAGCCTGCCAATTCTTTCCAAATCTTTTTAAAAGATAAAACTGCTGAACCGGTTGTAACCGACAAGAAGCCCCAAGTAAACAATACGCCGTGATATAAGAATGTTTGCACAACCTTATAAGAGAATACGTCAACGCCGCCCAAAGCAGAACCCGGATATGTGATGTACATCAATGAAGATACAATCGCAAAACAAGCGATAACATCTTTAATCGACGCAAGTTTTTTATTGAATTGAGCGAACGGCACTAAAATTGCTAATACCGTACAAAAATGGAACGGTAACTTATCAATATCAATTGAATGGTCCTCCCGTACCAATGGCATCAAAAAGAAATCCGCAATATAAACCACGGTTACCAAGACTGCGTAAACCGCAAGTACAATTTGCTTAGTCCTTTCTGATTTACCGCGCAGTACAAACGCCAAAGCGATTGAAACGCCCAGAATTAGCGCGATGTACATAAAATGCCAAGCCGAGAATAATGTGATTTCCATAAATTATTTTTTTCCTCCTTTAAGGTGGTTGTACCACCTGTCTTCTTTTTTGATTGCAATCTGCTCATAAACTGCCGTGATTGCAAAAGCCAACAATACCGCAGCTATACCGATTACCCATGTGTTTAACCATGGCAAATTAGGATAAGGCGGCTCTAGTAGATACATTATATTTTGTGGTGTTAAGTTAAATAATTTATATAAACCAATAATGATGCCACCATCAATAACCATAAAGATCATACCAATCGCGACACTAATGGTATTACTAACACGGATTTTAATAAACCCACCCAGCAAAAGATAGATTGCCCCAAATAACATGGTTGCATGACTTAGCAATCCTTTTAGCACACTCCAATCCGATAAATTCGGCGTTGCTGCATAAATTTCATTAAACAAAATTCCAACGACTCCGCCCACGATTCCTAGATAGAAAGTAAACTCGGCCATAACTTTATAAACTTTACTCTCCCGGTTCTTCATAAAGGCAACAATTAACAAAAACCACATCGCAATATTACACGGATAAACAGGCAACAACATTGTATCGTTAATTTCTGCTGTACCTGTTTTAAAGAAATCAACGTATAAACTGCTGTAATGAATCACCACCGTAGCGACAGCGGCAATTTTTAAAATTCTAACTTTCCTGTTTTCGGTTTTAACAAAAAAGAAAAGTACTGTTTCTAATAAAGCAATAATGGTAAAACTTTTTACAATAAACAAAACATGCGCGGTATCAAATAACACGTTTGAATTGTAACGAGATTTGTCAAATCATGTCAAATGCAATTTTAAAACACAAATCAAAAAGCCCGTAATATGTCGGGCTTTTGATTTGTTATTAAATTGATTATTTGCGGCGACGTTTAGCAATCACAATGCCAACAGTTACGCCCGCGATAATTAAGACGCCAGCCGATGTTCCTGCAATGCCCCAAATTAAGCCAGCGTTATTTTGGCTGTTAATTTCATCATTTTCTTCCACTGGAGTTTCAGGTTCAGGTTGTTCGGGTTGTGCTTGTACCGCTTCCCATTTGGCGGTTAAGGTCATATCTTCCGTAACTGGTGTTGCGAAATCATATTCTTCATCACCAATAAACCAACCTTTAAATGCGTAACCGTCTTTTTCGGGGTCGGCTGGTTTGGTGACCAAATTATCTACGCGTACAATTTGTTCGACAATATTATTGCCACCGTCGGTATTAAATGTGATGGTATATTCGGGAATGACATAATTCCATTCGCACAAGTTTCTAAAGTCTCTCCAATCACCATCATCTTCTTCATCCCAATGACCCCAATACTCACTCCAATTTTCTTCAGCATACGCTTGTGAACATTCACAATAAACGGTGTACAACTCCTTACAACCAGTGAATACAGCACCCTCAACTCTTTCGACGCTGGCGGGAATTATAATACTAGTTAAACTTTTACAATTGTGGAATGCATAACTACCAATGGTTTTGACACCATTACCAAGCGTTACTTTGGTTAAATTGGTACAATCTTCGAACGCACAATCACCAATACTGGTGACACTGTCAGGAATCGTAATACTGGTCAAACTGGTATAACCGGCGAATGCATTATAATCAATGGTTGTAACTGGCAAATGGTTAATTTCGGCTGCTACCGCAACATTAACATCATCACCAATATAACCAATCAAAGCATAGGCATCCTCATCTTCGGTAAGTTGATAAACAATATTTCCGTCCAATTTACAATTCCAATAAACAGCCGAACCATAGCTGTTATCAACAATAGACATACATATATATGTGGTACCCCGGAAGTCATAATCCCAACTCTCAGGACGGCCAGCCACTTCACAATAGATATTACATTGATATCCATAAAAAACACTATTTCCCATGTATTCCACGTTTTCCGGAATAAAAATAGATTTCAACGCAAAACAATATGCAAATGCATTGGCACC
>CAMOZC010000053.1 GCA_946630785.1 uncultured Clostridia bacterium
TCGTACTTTGTTTGATGTCAACAAGGGTAAGGTCTATACCCAAATTTTAGATGACGGCGGTAATAACATAAAAGGAACGTTATATTATGAAAGATGATTTAGTAGCAGTATTGTATTTTGATGATACCCAGATTATTGGTCGGATTGCTAAAGTTAATTATGGCGAGAATTTAACGCCGTTAACTACCGTGCGCAAAGAATATACAGGCATCATGGATAGTCAATTTAATGACCGTAATGATTTTACAACAACCGTTAATGCTGTTGTTGCCGAAATGGTGCAAGGTTTAAATCGGATTCCACAAATCTTACATATCGGCGTTGCAAATCAATTCTGTCAAGTACAGACGCAAAGTAGCGACTTAGTGTTTGATCGCATGACAAAGGTTAACCGTCATCATTTGCAAAAACTATGGGAAAATACCAGCTTTGATACCACCAATGTTGAAATTATTCAAAAGCAGGCTTTGTATTATAAGTTAGAAGAATACGACGAGGTTTTAATTGACGTTTTAGGCACGGCTACCAAAGGCGTTAATATGGTATCCAGTGCTTTGACGATTAATCAAGAATTTCGTTATTTGTTCGATTTGGGTGCGATTCAACGCGCTGGTTTTGCCAATTATAAATTTATTTCCATGGCGGCGTGTGAGTTGTTTATGATTCCAGAAAAAGTTCGTGATGCTGGTTGTACTTTGGTGCGTTGCGATTTCTTTTCAACTTCAGTCGCAAATATTCTGGGTGACGGGTTGACACAATTATCTCATTTTGATTCCGGCTCTGGTTATTTGGTCGGTGAGATTATGGATTATTTCAATTTTGATTATGAAACAACAATTGAATTATTGTCCAAATGTACGCCAACATTTGAAGTCTTGGTAGAAGAAAAATATACAGCCAACGGAATTCAAGTTCCCGCAAGCATCTTTAACCGTTTGGTTATGGACCGTTTAAATGAGTTTGCAAAACGCTTAAGTAATTTTGAAACCGCGAATATGATTTATTTATCTGGCGGTAATTTTGACCAAATTTATGGTGCACGTAATGTTTTGGCAAATGTATGTAATCGCACTATGGTTCCGTGTCAGGATGTTTTAAGCGGTGAAATCGCTTATCCGGAAAATACCTTAAACGCGATGGTGCGTTACGTCTTGAAACAAGATTATTTGTATTGATGTTTAGTTTACACTCGCAAGCGTTAAAATCGTAACGTTGCGAGCGCCGTTGGCGCGAAGGACTGAAGCGCATTCGTGTGATGTCGCGCCAGTTGTGTAAACGTCGTCAACCAATAAAACATTTTGATTTTTTATTTTCGGAATTTGGTCTGGAATAACCGCAAAGGCGCCGTGTAAGTTTTTGGCACGTGCGGTTGCATCCATGTCTTTTTGAATTATCGTTTTACGATTACGCGTTAAAACGTTATTAAACACAGGTAATTGAATGTAACTCGCGAGTTCCTTCGCGATGATTTCGCTTTGGTTGTAACCGCGTTCGCGCAGACGACTTTGATGTAATGGTACTGGAATGATGATTGGTGCTGTTTTTAGTGTCGGTTGAATGTGGCGCAAATAAACGGCTGCAAGATACGGTGCCAATGCTTTGGCAATAAATCCGTTACTGGCGTATTTCAATTTTAGTATCATGGAACGTATCGGCTCTTCGTAAACAAAAGGCGAAAAGTGTCCGTGTTGTTCTTCGGTCGTGATTGGTAATTTGCTCATGCAGTTGCTGCAAAGATAAGTATTGGTGGAAGTTTGAATTTCACCATCGCATGCCATGCAAGTATAATTCGGAAACCAATTCATAATTCAGTATATAAACTATGATAAAAATAAAATTGTGTCAAAGTGATAACTTGGTGTTATAATGTGCCTAATGAAAATTTCAACTAAAGGGCGTTACGCGTTGAGAGTTATGGTGGAATTCGCTGCACACGATGGCGAAGTTCTTTCTTTAAAACATGTTTCGGAAGCGCAAAAAATATCGTTAAAATATTTGGAACAGATTGTGCAGATGTTGGTAAAGCATAATCTTTTGTTAAGTTTTCGTGGTACTAATGGTGGTTATAAGTTGACACAGAAACCGTCAGAAATTACCGTGGCTGCGATTTTAAACGCAACTGAGGGAAATTTGTCGGTGGTGAATTGTGTAACTGATAAAAGTGCTTGTAATAATTGTTCTAATTGTCGTGCGCGTAAATGTTGGGAAAAATTAAACCAATTAATAGACGATTACTTACATAATGTTTCTTTGTCTGAGTTACTGAAAGATTAATTAAAAAGTACTTTACAAACCGATTATTTTTGATTATAGTAAATTCATACTAAAAAGGTGGGATATAGAAAACATGCAAAAAATGATTTACTTAGATAACGCGGGTACAACCAAAGTTAGCGCAAGTGTTAAGCAGGCGATGTTGCCATTCTTTGACGAAGTTTATGGCAACGCATCCAGTTTGTATACTTTTGGGCAACGAGCCAAAGAACAATTGGAAGAGGCGCGTAGTATGGTTGCAAAGTGTTTAAACGCCCAACCACGCGAAATTTACTTTACATCGGGTGGCAGTGAGAGCGATAACTGGGCAATTACAGCGGCTGCACAAATTGGCGCACGTCAAAACAGAAAGCACATTATTTCAACTACGTTTGAACACCATGCGGTTTTACATACTTTAAAGAAATTGGAAAGCCAAGGTTTTGAAGTTACCTATTTGCCAGTTAATAGCAATGGGATTGTGAAAGTCGCGGATTTGGAAAAAGCCTTACGCGATGATACGTGTTTGGTAACAATTATGTTTGCCAATAATGAAATCGGCACAATTCAACCGATAGCGGAAATCGGCAAATTATGTCGCGCAAAAAAAGTGTTATTCCATACCGATGCAGTTCAAGCCACGGGTCATGTTGCAATTGACGTTGTAGCTATGAACATTGATATGTTGAGTATGTCCAGTCATAAATTCCATGGTCCAAAGGGCGTTGGTGCATTGTATGTGCGACAAGGTATCTGGTTAACCAATTTAATTGAAGGTGGTGCGCAAGAACGTGGCAAGCGTGCTGGTACAGAAAATTTGCCGGGAATTTATGGCATGGCGGTTGCCTTGCAAGAAGTCGTTGCCGAAATGAAAACAGTCGCCGAACGTGAAACCAAGTTACGTGACAAATTGTTCGCCGAATTAGGTAAGATTCCACACAGTGCGATTAACGGCGACCGCACGCATCGTTTGCCAAATAACTTCAATATGTGCTTTGAAGGAATTGAAGGCGAGAGTTTGTTATTGCTGTTGGATGACGCGGGCGTTTGCGCTTCGTCCGGCAGTGCTTGTACTTCAGGTTCGTTGGACCCGTCGCACGTGTTGTTGGCAATCGGTCGACCACACGAAGTGGCGCACGGCTCGTTACGTTTAACATTGAGTAAATATACGACCGAAGATGAGATTGATTACGTGATTAAAAAAGTTCCCGAAATTGTGGACTACCTACGCAAGATGTCACCAGTTTGGGATGAATTACAAAAAGGAGAAAGAAAATATGCTTTATAGTGAAAAAGTGATGGACCATTTCCGCAACCCGCGCAACGTGGGTGAAATTGCGGATGCGGACGGTATTGGCGAAGTTGGTAATGCCAAGTGTGGCGATATTATGCGCATGTACATTAAGGTTAAAGATAACATTATTACCGACGTTAAATTTATGACGTTTGGCTGTGGCAGTGCGATTGCGACCAGTTCTATGGCAACCGAATTAATCAAGGGTAAATCTTTGGACGAAGCGTTGACGTTAACCAACCAGGCCGTTGTGGAGGCGTTAGACGGCTTGCCAGCGTATAAACTGCATTGTTCGGTGTTGGCGGAAGAAGCGGTTAAGGCCGCCATTAAAGACTACTACGACAAACACAATCTCGCTTATGACGAAGCACAATATTGTCCGGGCGACTGTGCTTGTTGTCATATGCATGACCATTTTGAAGAAGCGTAATTGTGTTTTGACCAAATATGCATTATCAGTTATACTGTAAATGTATTTGCACAAACTGCAGATACTCAAAGGAGAAAAAATTAATGAACAAAAAATCATTATATTCAATCTTAAGTGTGGTTGTCGCCATGATTGTGTTGTCGGTAACCTTGGTACTGGCAATCGGACCACGTGTTAGTGCGGACAGCCTGGAGGGCGTGGGTGTCATTGAAGGTCGTGAGAATTATATCATTGATGAAAATGGAGTTTTGACAGGACTAAATTATAATGTCGCTGATTATGCTGACGAGCATGAATATTTAGTTTTAGTGATTCCGGATGGTGTTCGCGAAATCCAACATTTTGAAGTTCCGACAAAATGGAGAGGACATAATAATGGTCATGTAGTTTCCGTCGTTTTACCAGATGGTTTGGAAGTAATTGGCGATAATGCCTTTGGTTCCGACTGGGCTGGTGATT
>CAMOZC010000054.1 GCA_946630785.1 uncultured Clostridia bacterium
TGGCGACAAGCAATTCGGGAAAGTTGGTAGAGATGCGTGGAATTTTAAGTGACTATGAAATTGTCGGCGCGACCGAAGTTGGTTTTCATGACGATGTAGAGGAAACGGGAAAAACTTTTGTAGAAAATGCATTGTTGAAAGCGCGTACGGTTTGCCACGCAACAGGTTTGCCGGCAATTGGTGATGATAGTGGTTTATGTGTGGATGCGTTGAATGGGGCACCAGGAATTTATAGCGCGCGCTATTCGGGACAAGGGCAAGCGGCTAATCGTCAGTTGTTGTTGAAAAATTTACAAGGCGAAAGCAATCGTAAGGCTTATTTCAACTGTGCCGTGGCCTTGGTTTTTCCCGATGGGCGTGAATACATTGCGGAAGGTCAGACTTTTGGTAGTATTGCAACTGAAGAACAGGGAACTGGCGGTTTCGGTTATGATAGTTTGTTTATTAGTGATGATTTGGGCAAAACCTTCGCGTTGGCAACTGCAGAAGAAAAAAACGCGGTCTCTCATCGTGGCCGCGCTTTGCAAAAATTATTGCAAATGATTATTTCTTGATTAATAAAATAAATTTGTGATTTCGATAAAAGAAATAATGTAATTGATGGTAATTGTAAAAGGTTGGTTCGCCATTTTCTTCATATGAATATGGTTGATAATATTGTAAAAGGAAGTCCTTGTCTTTGTTCCAAGTATTTTCATCGGTAATTATAAAGTCACATACTTGGTTTTTGGCGTAGGAATTGAAACTTTGACCCATTTCTGGATATTTTTCATCGCTGATGTAGTTAGATGCGAAGTAATAAGTATTTGGAATAATATCGGCAGTATTGTAAAAACCGAAATCGCCAATTTTATAACAGCATAAAGTCGCTTTAGTGTGGTTTTTGTTTTCGTATTCATGGATTGTATCAGCAATAACCAATGGGGCATAAGAATCACGTGAACGTCCGATTTCGTATGTTAAACTGGAACAAGGAATGGTAATTAAAATGAAAACTGCTGCAATACCAACAAGAAGCCAGGATTGATGATTAACTGGGTTGAACTTTTTACCGATTAAATCTAAAATGTCAATCGCACCTAAGATAGCATAAGGAATTAATCCAATGAAATAATAGGTGATTAATTTTGAAGTCATAGATAACAAAAGTAAGTTAATGATAAATGCAGTTAAAACCAACCAGCCAGTACGTTCTTTCCAGTGTTTTATGGCAAAACGGATTACACCCCACAAGATTAAGACAAGAACAACTGGACCAATCGCGAAGAATAGACCCAGGGTTTTTAAAACAATTAATGGGTCAGAGTTGCTGTAAGCAGTCATATTAACAATGAAATAAACGTGGAGTAAATCGTGTAAGGCATGATTTATCGCAAAATAGAGAATGATTGGTGCAGTGACAATTATAATCCCTAGAAGCATCATTAAAATATTGAAAATGATGGTACGAAATTGTCTGGCACGAATACTCTGGATAAACCAAATTATCATTGGTGTAATCATGAAATATACTAAGGTGTATTTTGCCCAAAGTAAGACACCGAAGCATAAACCCAGGCATAGTGCGCGCACCCAATTCCATGAACGCTTTTCGGTAAGGAGTTCTAACCAGCATAATAAAAAGTAGGCATAAATTGGTAAACAAAATTCTTCAATTGCATCGGCACTGCGCATGCGACACCAGCTGGTAAAAATGGCTAACGCTAAAACCAAAATTGCGGTTATGGTGTAAAAAATATTCAAGCGTTTAATTGCAATGCGGTAAGCAAAGAAGAAAAACAAACTTAAGCAGAAAATTTCAACGATTAATACTGCGATGTTGTAATTTTTGAACAAGCAACAAAATGCCATGACGAAATAAACAATTGGACCTTTTTGCTCAAACAAATCGCGGTAGGGAAGTTTTCCTGCATTTAAACCGCGTCCCATAGTAATAAACCAGTTGAAGTCGTGGTCAGAATTAAAAGGATAGATTGGTGAATTGAAACCAAATAAAAAAAAGAAGACAGTTGAAATTAAAAGACAAATACCATAAACAGCCCACATATTTAATGTAGGCTGTTCCTTTTTAGTTAATTTTTTTTGCATATCAGTTTTCATTATTATCTTATATACTATGTTTTAAGGATAATGAAAAGTTAAATTTTATTTTAATACCTCTTCAATAATATATAGTGGTCGATGTTTGGTTTCAATATAAGTTTTACCTAAATAGAAACTGATGATACCAAGTGCTAATAAAATAATACTTGTCATCCAAACCATAGCACAAAGTAATGGCCACATAAAATGTAAATTAACGGTAAACATCAAAATCAGTGTTGTGATAAAACCGGCTAATCCTAAAAGATGTAGCCATAAACCAGTTTTCCAAATTAGGGATAGTGGTTTTGTGCTGCAAGATGAAATTCCATTTAGGGCGAACGAAATCATTTTAGATAATGGATACTTGCTTTCACCGGCTTGACGTTCGGAACGTGGGTAAGGGACTTTGGCTGTTTTGAAACCTAGTTGTGGAACGATGCCACGTAAGAATAAATTGCTTTCTTGGTGTTGGAATAGTGCATCTAGCGCTGTTTTATCCATTAAACGAAAGTCGGAGTGGTCGTAGATAATTTCGACTCCCATCTTTAACATTAATTTGTAAAAAGCATGGGCGGTCATGCGTTTGAACATGGTGTCCTTTTTGCGTGCAGAACGAACTCCATAAACAATTTCGGCGCCGTTCATATATTCATCAATCATTTTATCAATGGCGTTAACATCGTCTTGTAAATCGGCATCAATGGTTACTGTAACATCGGCAAATTCGCGTGCGACCGATAATCCAGCCAATAGTGCATTCTGTTGTCCACGATTATGAGCTAATTTAACGCCTGTGAAAATTGAGTTTGCATTATGTAGTTCGGAAATAATTTGATAGGTTTTATCTTTAGAACCATCATCAACAAAAACAATTCGGCTGCTGTCGGTGATTTTCTTCTCTGTAATTAATGATTCAATTTTTGCTTTTAAGCATTCGGCAGAAGATGGTAATACTTCTTCTTCGTTATAGCAGGGCACTACTATATATAAGGTAGGTATCTTTTTTGTCATATCCTGATTATAGTATAACCAATATCCAATGTCAATTTTCTGATGGGTTTTGAGTATCAATTACCGCACTTGTTTTTGGTTTAAAAATGAAGATTTTGCGGGTAATGTAGTTGTAAACCAAAACCACTAGTGTAAAGAAAGTTTTTACAATCCATTCGTTGATATGTAAAAGGTCGTAACCTAAATACATGCCAATCAGATGAATTAGCAGTCCGCCAAAAGAAAGTAGTGCAAAAAGTAAAAACCCTTTGGCAGAACGCGAATCACCTTTTTCGTGAAAGACGAAAATGATGGAAAAAATATAATTGAAAATTAATCCAGCAATGAAGCCAATCCCTGTACCAATTATAGTGGCAAGAGTTGAAGGATTTTGGCCACCAATCCAAACGTTATAAAAATGCGGATAAAGACTTGGGTTGAAGCAGTATAAAGTTATTCCCATGGCTAAATAATCGACAACGGTAGCTAATCCGCCGACAATCAAAAAGCGAAAAATTTCGGCCAAGCGTGGGTGTTTATTGGTAAAATCTTGAATTAATTTTTTCACACTATATTATAGGAAGAACTTTGCCGAAAAGGCAAGAAAAATGTAATTTACGAAACATGAAAAAAATTTAAAAAAACTTTAAAAAAACCCTTGACACGGGTTTAAATATTGATTATAGTATGGGTATTGTTCGCGGGAAACCGTGGGCAGTAAGTGAACATTGACAACTGCATATTGTAAGAGTAAAACAAATATCTGAATGATATGAAGTGTAATACGTATTTAATTAGAAACCATTAAACTACAATTACGCTGAGTTAAATTAACAAAAACTCATGCAAATTCTGTAAATTACTTAGGAATCCAAAAACATGAAATCATATATAAGATCAAGCTATTAAGAGCGTATAGTGGATGCCTTGGCAATTGGCGCCGACGAAGGCCGTGATTAACTGCGATAAGCCACGGGTAAGTGTAAATAACTTGTGATCCGTGGATTGCCGAATGAGGAAACTCACTTGAGGTAATGCTCAAGTATCCTGCAATAAATTCATAGTTGCAGAGAAGGGAACCTACTGAACCGAAACATCTTAGTAAGTAGAGGAAAAGAAAATAAAAAAATGATTCCGTCAGTAGTGGCGAGCGAACGCGGAAGAGCCCAAACTTTCGGGGGTAACCTTGAAAGGGTTAGGACTGCATTTAGGATTGTTTGACGATAGACGAACTCATCTTGAAAGGTGGACAAAATAGTGTGATAGTCACGTAGTCGAAATCGAAGAACACCGAGCAGTATCCAGAGTAGCACAGGACACGTGAAATCCGG
>CAMOZC010000055.1 GCA_946630785.1 uncultured Clostridia bacterium
TTTCTCTGTTTGTGTCGCTTCTGGTTGCAATTTTGTATATTGCCTTTGGTTTCTTGTTTGTGTTGATTTCTGGTGGTTATGTTGGTAGTATGCCTGCCAATATGTGGGGTGATTTAGCTTTACAATTATGGGTCGTAGTTGGTTTACACGGATTGTTCTTTGGTATTAGTATGATGGTCGGTAAAGTTGCGGGCAGTTTGGCTTTGAACTTAATTGGTGTTTCCGTGGTATTCGGTTTGGCAACTTTATTCTTCCAAATTATTAAAGTTGATTTCAACGTCATGAACTATAGTTTGGAAACAATTTTAGGTGGTTTGTCGGGTGATTTGTCGCAGATGATGTCGACCGTCGGTATTGAACATTCAACTTTAATCCGTGCTTTAGTCGTACCATTGGTCTATATAATTATCTTTGTCGGTGGGGGTTGGTTAATTAATCGTCGCCGCGATGTTTAATTGCAACTGACAGAACAAGTATAATTTTTATAAGTAACAACCGAGTGATAACCTGACTGTTTGTGGGGTTGCTCGGTTGTTTTAGTTTGTCGATAAACTAAACCGTGACGGGTTAATTGTAAATTTTTGTCATCGTATTTTAATTCGGCGCCATGGTTGGTAATGGCAGTATAAATTTGTTCCCAAGTTTCAATGACGAGATTTCCACGTCGCAATTCAATTTGCCAAATAACATCAACATCAAGAGTGTTGTCAAGATTGGTGATACTAACCAATTGATAATCTTGAGTAGCGGCGTTAATTGGGTGTATATGGTTGACCAGCACAGGAATCGAAATTGCAACGATTCCGCAAAGTAAAACAACAACCAAATTTATAACCAATTTTTGGCGTGACATAAAAACAACATACAACGCACGGCGATGTTTTCCAAACGAAATTTGTCGAAAAATGTTTATTCGTTGGAAACGGTTAAATCAGGAAAAATCGTGACATCAAAGTAATAGTGTCCGCCGTTTGATGGCAGGGTAATTGGTGTGGTTTCACCGTCTTGGTTAGTATTGTCAATGTATAAAACTTCGTCGCGTGTTTCGTCGTAAACTTTCACCAATGCGTCTGGTTGTGCGCGCACGGTAATAGCGGTGGGTTCCATACATCAGTTTATTGTGATGGTTAATTTCTTGTGCATCAAAAAAACCCTTGCGGGTTTTCAGAGTCAATCGGTAAGCCGGGTTATGTCGTGGGCGCTCATCTATCTTGGCGTATCGTCGCCGATACGCTCACGCGGTGTATGGACCGAGTTGACTGGCCGCCATTAAACCTCGGTCGCTAACCTTGCATCTCATGGGGTTTACATTGCCACTGCGGTCACCCGCAGTGCGGTGGGCTCTTACTCCGCCGTTTCACCCTTACCCGTTAGGGCGGTTTGCTTTCTGTTGCACTGTCCTTCACGTCGCCGCGACAAGCCGTTAGCTTGCATGATGCCATTTGATGCCCGGACTTTCCTCTGTTTAGTCACCCAAACAGCGAGCGCCTGATTAACGTTTTATGATAGCACAAAATGTGATTAGTTGACAAGTTAGTACTTTTCTCTTTGCCAAAAAATAACGGACATGATACAGTGAACCTTAGTATGGTTATAGCGATGGATGGTCCCGTAGCAAGCGGGAAGGGAACGGTTTCAAAGGTATTAGCGAAAAAATTAAATTATTTGTGTTTAGATACAGGGGCGATTTATCGCGCGATTGCGGTTTGTGATTTACAGGGAAAAGATTATCATCAAAGTAATATTGAAATTAAATGTAGTCCAGACAAGAGGACTTTAGTTTATATTGACGGGGAAGACGTTACTACATTAATTCGCTCAATAGAAGTTTCTAATCATGTGGCGGTGGTGGCTATGCGTCCAGATGTGCAAGACCGTGTCCATCAAATCCAGCACGCAACTGCGGGTAATTTTGATTTAGTTGTGGAGGGACGCGAAACCACTTCAGTGGCTTTCCCTGATGCAAATTATAAGTTTTACGTTACTGCTAGTTTGGAAGAACGCGCGCAGCGTCGTTATATGGACTATCTGCGCCGTGGCGAAAATATCACTTTGGAGGAAGTGTTGGCTGCCACTAAAGAACGCGATCGTTTAGATATGGAGCGTACAGTTGCACCGTTAGTAAAAGTTCCGGACGCGATTGAAATCGACACGACTGGTCGTAGGGCTGACGAAGTGGTGGACGAAATGTTAGCAATTATATTAAAATAAAACCATGTTAAGATTTTTATTGAAATTGATTTGTTATATCCCATTTAAATTAATGTTCTGGACGAAGTGGGTAAATAAAAAGGAGTTACGCAAATATCGTGGTAAGCCGGTAATTTTAGCGATGAATCATCGTAACGCTTTGGATGGCCCGATGTTAGTGATTGATGTTTGGCGTAAGACTAATTTCTGGGTTAAAGGTGAACTGTTTGATAAAGGTTTTGGACGTTGGTTCTTCCATAATCTTGGTTGTATCCCGGTTAAGAGTTCATCTGAATTAGCTTTAATTCGTGAAAGTCATAAGGCCTTGCAAAAAAATCATGCCTTGGCTATCATGCCGGAAGGACACCGTTCGTTCAATGCTGATAACAATTTAAAAATCCAAAATGGCATTGCAATGGCGGCGTTGCATAGTGGAGTGCCGATTATTCCGTTGGTAACTGACCGTCCGTTCCGTTTGTTTCGTTTAACCAGAATTAAAGTTGGTCAAGCGATTGACGTAAAGCAATATTTGGTTAATGGTCGTATAACGAAAGATGGCGTAGCTAAATTAGGTGATAATGTACAATATCAAATGCAACAGTTATTGGTTGGTTTCAGCAAACCACCACGTCAAAAACAATGGCAAATTGCACCCAGTATTATTGGCCGTGGCATCGTAATTCATGACGGCAAATTGTTGGCAATTTTACGTCATCGTGATAATCAAGAATATTATGTTTTCCCAGGTGGACATGTTGATCCTGGTGAAACCCTGTCACAAACTTGTGAACGTGAGGTATTAGAAGAAACTAGTGTCATTGCGCGTCCATTCCGTGAATTATATAAATTTTGGTATGAAGACCATAAACATCACCGTGGTGATGGTTGGCAAACTTTTATGGCATGCGAATATCAAAGCGGCGAACCGCATCCAACCGATGCTGAAGAGTATACTGACCCATTAAGGCGTGGTGGTACATATGAACCGGTGTGGTTAAGTCTTGAAGAGGTTGAAAAGGTTGATTTGCGTCCATCATTTGTCAAAACACAACTACTGAAAGATTACCGCAAGAAAGGGGCGCGTTTACCGTTTCCGTTACGCAAACTAAAAGGAGTAACGCAAAAATGATTCCAGACAGTATCATTGTGGCTTTGCAAAAGGAAATGCAAAAATTGGGGTATATTTCACGTGATGCTGTTAATCAAATTGCGGAAAGATTCCACGTTTCACCAACGCATGTTTACTCGGTAGCTTCGTTTTATCAACAGTTTTCTTTTATTCCGCAAGGTAAAAATGTGATTGCAGTGTGTACGGGTACAGCTTGTTTTATTGCGGGTGCGGAAAAGATTTTAACCATGCTAAAGGAAGAATTGGGAATTAGTGAGGGCGAGATTACTCCCGATGGAAAATTTTCAATTCAAAAAAATACACGCTGTTTGGGTAAATGTTCAACTGCGCCGATTGTGATGATTAATGAACGTGTGTATGAAAATGCAACCGTTGAACAAATTAAGGAGGCCATCCATGAACTTCGGTAATGGTCAATATCAAGCGATTCAAAAAATTTATGCCGAAAAAATTGCCCCGTCGACTGTAATTGACATGGTGGAAAAAAGTGGACTTTGTGGTCGTGGCGGTGCCGGATTTTCGACTGGCAAGAAATGGCGTTTTTTGGCGGCTGCGGCAGGTAATGAAAAGTACGTAGTTTGTAATGGTGATGAAGGTGATCCAGGCGCTTTTATGGACCGTGCTATTATGGAGCAGTTTCCGCATACAATTTTGGAAGCCATGCGGATTGCCGGTTATGCCGTTGGTGCACATAAGGGTGTGATTTATGTGCGTGCCGAATATCCGGATGCAGTGGCAAATTTACAGAAAGCGATTGAGGAAGCACATCGTGACGGACACTTAGACCAAGAGTTTGATGTTGAAATTCGTTTAGGTGCTGGTGCTTACGTGTGTGGTGAGGAAACTGCTTTATTAAACAGTGTAATGGGTGAACGTGGTGAACCACATCCACGTCCACCATATCCAACCGAATCGGGATTGTATGGTAAGCCAACCATGATTAATAACG
>CAMOZC010000056.1 GCA_946630785.1 uncultured Clostridia bacterium
AATTAAATATTTACTGAAATATACCGCACTACGGTTGTAGCCACGAGCATAAATATTTTTAATGGTATGTTGTGAATAGTCCGAACAAACAAAAATTGCAAGATAAATGCCAAGCAAGGAAACAAAATTACTTATTACCAAAACTGATAGCATTGATACAGTAGCATTCAGCGAAGCATGGAAAATTTCAAACATAATTTTTGCTAACAGCATATACATAATTATACTGATAAAACCAATACTAAAAACGATGTAAAAACTTTTGGATTGCCACAACTTGCGGAACTCAAATTTCAACAAATTAATCATGCTTTACCTCCCATGCGTTGAATGAAGTAATCTTCCATATTATCAGCCGCAAAAGTAATACTTTGTACGTTGACATCACCCTTAACCAATTCATTGTTAATTTTAGAACTATCAATTTTTTCGGCAGCCACAGTGATGCTGTTGTTTTGTGCGGTAATTACACACTTCGGCAATACCTTCTTAATAATCTTTGCCGCAACCGCAGGTTTGTCAGTAACAATGTGTAACTTCTGTTGACATTGTTGCATTAATTCTTCTGCAGTAACTTCTTCTACCAAACGACCTTGGTTGATAATACCGTAACGAGTGGTAATCTTAGCCAATTCATCTAATAAGTGACTGGATACCAAAATCGTAACATTTTGTTCACGATTTAAACGTACCAACAAATCACGGACTTCCTTAATTCCTTCAGGGTCAAGACCATTAATTGGTTCATCCAAAACCAATAAATCCGGGTGTCCCAGCATTGCAATCGCAATACCCAAACGTTGCTTCATACCTAAAGAAAACTTGCCGACTTTCTTTTTACCAACATCACCTAAGCCAACAAATTGTAAGATTTCATCAATCTCACCGTTATCCACACCAGCCAAAATTGCGAAGCGCTTCATGTTTTCCTTAGCTGAGCAACCTTTATATAAAGCTGGTTCTTCGATTAAAGCACCAACGTGACGGCGTGCCATATTTAATTTCTTAGTACCAAATAGTTGAATTTCACCCTCAGATGGTTGTGACATTCCTAACAACAATTTCATTAATGTTGTTTTACCGGCACCATTTTTACCAATAAACCCATAGATATCACCTTGGGCGACGTGCATTGCAACATGATCCAAAACAGTTTTCTTACCGTAAACTTTGGTCAAGTTGTCGGTTTCAATGACGTACTTGTTTTGAGTTTCTTCTGCCATTCTTTACATGTTAAACCCAATTCAAACCCATGTCAACGATACAAAACCAATAATTATTAAATTTACAAATTTTGCGCTTCAGCGGGTGCCGTAACCTGCTCTTCTTGTTTTTTTCTTAGTTGAATAAAAGAAATGAATCCCCAAATATTTAAACAAATATAGAAAAGATTCTTGATAATCATCATGATGGCGTTCTGCGAATAACCATTAACCAATGCTAAAGTCCAAGTTACCACCTCCACAAAGTTGCACAAAATCCAAACAATCCAACCTTCCTTATAACGCAAAGCAATCAATAAAATGCCACATACATTTAGAATGTTACAACAAGCGTCCCAGAAAGCTAAGTTTTGCCCCGGAATTAACAATAACAATAATGCCACCAGTGCAGTACCCACCGCCACCAACATAATTGTGATTAACGACTTCGCCCAAGTCATTTTGTTTAATTCCACAACTTTGTTTTTTTCGTGTTTTTTCCAATTGACAATACTAAAAACTGACAAAGGAATATAAACCACCACTGCAAAAATCGCCCCGCCATACATACCAGCAAAAATACAGATGGCAATTGACAAAAGATTTCTGACGATACCAATGGATTCCTCATACCATTTACCCTTAGTAGTTATGTAAGTTTGCACACACCCTAAAAACAAACTTATCGAACCTAACAAATATTTATCTTTAAATAATAAACCCAATCCAAAAGACAAAATAAAAGAACCAATCAAATAAAGCCATGGAAAAATTTTTTTCATCTTTGGTTGCATGGAAAAATCATAACATAGGAAACAAAATTTAGCCAACAAAAAAGACCAAATCACAATTGACTTGGTCTTATTTTTGTGTTTTTTCTTCTAACGCTTGTTTTACTCTGTGCTCATCAAACTTTTTATCAATAAATTTTAAAAACTTATTATTTAATCGTTGAATCGTTTGTAAATAAACCAATTCAATTAACATAGCAACTAAGAAAACAGTGACTGTTAACAACAAGAACAATAATTCCGGCGATTGACAATGCACAAAAATTTTTGTACACAAAAAATTAAATTGATTGTAACGCATCAATTCATGTTCGTGAATCAAATAAATACCAAACGTAGTTGATGCAACTACATTAATAAAATAATTGCGGAATTTAAAATCTTTAAAAATCAATAGTAAACCAACAGCGGCAACAATATTGCAAATTGAATTCATGCACGTATTAAAAAAAACGAAAATCAATGCCAAACAAGTTACGTATATTACCCAGAATTTTGCTATCTTTATACCATATAGTCCAATATATCCACCAATAAAATATAATTCAGTAAAAACAAATAATTCATTAATATAATAAGGAAACTGCAAAAATTCACCTGTCAGTAGCAATCCAAAGTAAGGAAGTAATACCATAAACCCAATTACAAAGATAAAAATTAAACGGAATTTCTTCTGAGATACCGAGTGCAAAATTAAGTTCAAAACTGGAGACACCATCATCAAGATGATAAATATCGTTACAAACCACCACTCGTCATACCAAATAGGTAAGGCCGCACGTAATAAACCAACTAAGCTAAAATTAACAACATCAAACAACGAAAACAAAATGTAAATCACAATCGAATAAAAAGTTGCATGTAAAATTAAATTCAAGATTCTTGTTAACTTAAATTTTTTATTTACCATGAAATATGCCGAAATTAAAATAAAAATGTCAGCCCCTAGCTTACCATAAGAACCAAACAAAATACTTAAACATATTCCGATATTTGATGTAAACTCGACTCCACCATACAAGTATACGTGATGAATGACAATCAAAATCATTGCAATAACTCGCAAAAGTTCTAAACCACTCTCGCGCTTTAATTCTGTTTTTGACGATAGTTTTAAATTTGGTTGCGTTTTAACTATCATCAAATCATCATTCGCTAACATTTTTGGTGCCCAGGATCGGACTTGAACCGATATGGAGTTGCCCCCGAGGGATTTTAAGTCCCTTGCGTCTGCCGATTTCGCCACCTGGGCGTATGCAGAGATTATAACACCAACTGTAATAAATGACAAGATAATTTGCAATAATATTTTGTGACGGCAACACATTTAACTCAGGTGGAAAAAGTTGCCGAAAACCCAAGAATGTGGAATAATCAAAATATGAAACAAACCGAAGATTTTAGTACCTTGGACCGCTACTTCCGTGCGGCTAACTATTTATCCGTAGCACAGTTATATTTACGCGATAATCCAATCTTAGAACGTCCGCTAACCCGTACCGACATTAAAGCGCGTATCTTAGGGCACTGGGGTACAGTTGTTGGTCAAAATTTTATTTACACTCATTTAAGTCGTGCCATCAAAAAATTCGACCAAGACATGATCTTAATTTCCGGTCCTGGACACGGTGGTAATTTTTTCATTGCCAATGCTTATCTAGAAGGTACCTACAGTGAAATTTATCCAACCTATACGCGCGACAAAGCCGGTATTCAAAAACTTTGCCGTGCCTTCTCTTTCCCAGGTGGCGTTTCGTCTCACGTCGCACCACAAGTTCCTGGCAGTATGCACGAAGGTGGCGAACTAGGTTATTCATTAGCCCACGGTTTTGGAGCTGTACTAGATCATCCCAATCTAGTCGCCGCAGTCATCGTTGGTGATGGCGAAGCTGAAACCGGTCCTTTATCGGCCAGTTGGTGGGGAACCAAATTTTTAAACCCACAAAAAGATGGTAACGTCTTGCCCATTCTACATTTGAATGGCTATAAAATCGCGAACCCAACTTTGTTGGCACGCATCACACCACAGGAGCGCCAACAGTTCTTTGCAGGTCTTGGTTATGAAGTAATTGAAGTTACAGTTGGACGTAACCCAGCCGAAATCATGCAAGACCACCAAGCCATGGCGAACGCAGTTGATTATTGCTTACAATGTTTCCGTGCCAAAAACGGCAAACATCCTCTGATTATTTTAAATTCACCCAAAGGC
>CAMOZC010000057.1 GCA_946630785.1 uncultured Clostridia bacterium
AATGGTCCGATAATTGTATTTAACATCATTGTTGCTGAGTTGAAATAACGGTTGGTTTCGTTTTTAAGAATTGATTTAAATGGAGTTGTTGTTTTGGAACTAATCGCCACTGCTTTATATTGAGTTGTGCGACCTTCACGGTTTAACAATAATGCATTTAACCAATTACCGATGATAAAAAACAAAATGATGCCAGCAATTAACGGCCACATGATAAAAGGATTAAAAGTAATGATTGAAGATGCAATCTTCAACATAACTGGCGATGTTGGATCCAAAATTACAAATTCATAAATTAACACAACACCGACCAAAACAATTAAAGTGAAAATGGCCTTTGAAATGTTGCCAATCTTAGAATTTGAAAAACAGACAGAGATTAAATAATCAACTAATGATGAAAGTCCCGCTGCCATTAATGGCACTAATATCATAACTACGATAAATCCAGATAACGAAGCAAAACTGAATGGTGTGTAAATCATGTAGGCAATCACACTGGGAAGAAAAAACATAACCATGATTAAAAGATTAAAACAGAGACGTGATAATGCTTTGGCAATCATAATTTCAATCTTTTTAAACGGCATACTTAACAACAGTTCTGTATCATTGGCTTTCTGTCCCCCAGTAATCTTTTGTAAGGCAAAAACAATCGCGATGAAAATTGAAATTGTTAAACCATAGATAATGACACCAGCCTGTGTGTTACTTTCAGCTAAGAATTTTGCCATGTTAATCATCATCCACGTAAACAAAGCAGTATTAGCTAAAAAAATTAAAGCGATAAGGCTTAAGCCAATAATGCTTTTTGTACGGGTGTTTTTACGACGTAAAGTACCAATTCCGCAAAGAAAATAATTTTTTAACAGCAACCAAATGTTACGCATTCAAGAATACCTCTTCCAAACTCTTGTCGGCTTTAATGTCTTTCATTGTGCCCTGTTTGATGATGGTTCCATTTTTAATCATGACAACCTTGTTACACAATTTTTCGGCAACTTCAAGAACGTGTGTCGAATAGAAAATCGCACCACCATTTTTAACGAATTCTTGCATGATATTTTTTAATGTAAATGATGCTTGTGGATCAAGCCCGACAAATGGTTCATCCAGTACTAATAATTTAGGTTTGCGCATAAAGGCCGCAATTAGTACCAATTTTTGACGCATACCATGTGAGTATGATTTAATCGGTAAACCTAGGTCGTTGGTTAAATCCCATTTTTCGGCGTAATATTGAATAGCCTTGTCACGTTCTTCCGCAGAAATGCGATAAACTGAAGCTACAAAGTTTAAATATTCATTACCAGTTAAATTAGTATAAACATCTGGATTATCTGGAATATATGCTGTAATTTTTTTGCATTCAATTGGTTCATTTTGAACTGAATGATTATCGATTAAAATTTCACCCTCTTCAAAATTTAACGTTCCAACAACACAACGAATTGTTGTCGTTTTACCAGAACCATTTGGTCCAATGAAAGCGCAGATATCACCTGCTTCGACTGATAAATTTAAATCTTTGACACCGATTTTTCCGTCGGCATAGGTTTTACTTAAATGATTGATTTTTAACATTAATCTATTATAAAGCAAATTAGTTTCAAGTGCAATTAAATTAAGACAAGGCTGTCAATACTTTCATTATCTTTCTTTTCAAGATATTGCCTAAAAGCATCATTAATTTGTTGAATTTTTTCTGGAGTTTCACTTTTAAAAATTTTACGGATTTCTTTACTTATTAGTCCACATTTTTCAACATAAGTTTTAAAATCCATTTTTTCAATGCCAAAACCATTTTGCATGTGTAAAATAAGTTTTTGAAAAACGGCCTCATCACGTGAAGATAATGAGTAATTTTGATAAAGGTCGGATTCAAATAGATCACCAGGTTTATGCGTAATAGAATAAGTTTTTAAACGCTTACTAAATCCATCCACCATTTCACTGTCAATAAAATAGAAACTACTCAAGGCCGGATGGTCGGGGTCGTTGAATTGATATTTTGGTGTACGGCATTGGCTTTGCATAATTTCCGGATCAAGGCCTAGTTTGGAACACTTGTTAGTCAAATCAATAATTTGTGAAACAATTTGTGGCTTATAATTATTTTCTTTAGAATTAAGCAATTTAAAGCTGTTTAAGTGTAAAATAATGTACTGCAAGGTATATAAATATAAAGATGTTTTTTGTTCGTTCCAATGTTTTGGGTTGGTACGATTATAATCTTTAATTTCTTTAATAGTAGTTTGCAAAGCGGCTTCAACAATTAATAAATCGTTTTCATTTTTTGGTGAACTTAAGACTTCCAAAGCGCGATCATATGAAGGAAACGGATATTCTTCATTTAATAAATCAACAAGACCTTGAGTTGCGGTTTTATCATTAATTTGGACAATAATATACTTTACGTTTTGGAAATTCAAACGCGTTGTACGAATTAGATTCTTACCAAAACCATCAAAATAATCCATCTATAAAGTGTTACACATATATATGCTAATGTCAATATTTCTAGAACTTATTTCTTAAATTGAGAATTATATAATTTTGCGTAACTACCATTTAATGCCATTAATTGTTCATGGTTACCCTGTTCCACGATGTCACCATGTTCCAAAACAAGAATTTTATCGGCATTACGAATGGTTGATAAACGGTGTGCAATAATAAACGAGGTACGATTGGCAGATAAACGATCCATTGCTTTTTGAACTAATTCTTCGGTGCGAGTATCTACTGACGAAGTTGCTTCATCCAAAATGGAAAATGGCGAATCTTGTAAAATGCCGCGTGCAATCGTAAACAACTGACGTTGTCCAGCCGAGATATTATTGGTATCATCCAAAACGGTATCTAGGCCTTTCGGTAACGTTGTAATAAAATTATCAATACCAATAATGCGACAGACTTCCATGATTTTATCATCACTGATATCACTGCGGTTGTAACATAAGTTTTCACGCACAGTTCCTTTAAATAACCAAGTATCTTGCAATACCATAGTGAATAAATCGTGTACATTTTCACGTGTTAAATCTTTAATTGATTTGCCGTCAATGACAATGTCGCCACCATCAATGTCATAAAATTTCATTAATAAATTCACTAATGTAGTTTTTCCTGCACCGGTTGGTCCGACGATAGCAATTTTTTGACCTGGTTTAACTTCACAGGAAAAATCTTTAATGATTAATTCGTTTGGACGATAACCAAATTGAACGTGTTTAAAACTTACAGCTCCTCTAGCTGTCTTCGGATTAATCAATTCGTGGCATTGACTTTGTGATGACATTTCAGCTTCTTCAAGAAATTCAAACACACGTTCGGATGCTGCCATCCCAGATTGTAAACGGTTTAAACATTGAGAAATTTGAGAAAGCGGATTGATAAATGAGCGGACATAAATAATGAATGCCATAATGACACCAATGCTGATAGCATGATTAATATACAAAACAGCACCAACCACTACTACAGCCAAATAACCCAGTTCACCAATTAAACCCATAATTTGAGGCATCAGTCCGCCAAGAAATTCGCTCATTTTGTTACTTTTATAAAGTTTATTATTGAGTTCATTAAATTCTTTGAGGGTTTTGTTTTGTGCGTTATAGGCTTTTACAACACTATGTGCAGCATAGATTTCTTCAATATGTCCATTAATTTCTCCCAGTTCTTTTTGACGGCGTGTAAAATATTTTTGTGAACGTTTTAGCACAAAAACTGTTGCAATCATGCTCATTAATGACACACTAATTGCTGTCAAAGCCATAATCCAGTTGGTGATAAACATCATTAAAATTGCGCCAAGCAATAAAGCTATGGAACTAAATAATGTTGCTAACGAATTGGACAATGAACTAGCTAAGGTGTCAACATCGTTAGTAACTCGAGATAAAATATCTCCACGCGTATGCGTATCCATATAAGATAAAGCAATGCGGTTAATCTTTTTAGAAATTTCAGTACGCAAATTTTGGGCAAAATGGTTTGATGTCGTCGCCATAATCAATTGTTGGATTAAAGCAAAAATCGCCCCACAAAGATAAATAGTTAACAAAGTAATTACAATTTTTAAAACAATGCCAAAATCAATTGGAGCTGGATGGGGATTAAACTCAGAAGGAACTCCT
>CAMOZC010000058.1 GCA_946630785.1 uncultured Clostridia bacterium
TTAAACAAAACTTTTAATTTAAATCTTGATAGTAATATGATGTTTGCGATGGCATCTTATCATGATTTAGGAAAGCATTTGGACCATGAACGCCATCATTTAATTGCCGGTAAATTGTTTTACGAAGACCAGAATATGCAAACATTTTTCGATGATAAACAACGAAAAATTATCAGAGAAGCAATTGAAGATCATCGTTCTTCCAAACAGGATACACCTAGATCGGTTTATGGTAAGTTGATTTCTTCTGCTGATCGTAATACCTCGATTGAGATTGTCTTTATTCGTAGCTTTTTTGTCGCCCACGAAAGAATGCCCGAAGAAAATATTGAAGAATACTTGGATTACACGATTAAAAGATTGTCTAAAAAATATAGTGAATTAAATCCAGAAAATATGTTTTATGAAGATGATGTATATAAAAAGTTTTTGGTGGAGATGCGAAAACTGTTAAAAGAGCCAGATAAATTCAAACAAGAATATTGTCGAATTAATCAAATTATATCAAGAAATCATCGAGTCTGTGACGAAAAAGGACGCCTTGATTTAGTTGAGGCAGAATCTGATTTGGGCTTTCAGAAGCTATAAAAAAGCCCTGTGAATTATGTTTTTGTAAAAGATATTTACAAATTTGTTGTTTCGTTTTATACTTAAAAAGTAATCCCTTTGGACCATTCCGGATTATATTAAATTGGGAATTTCATTTTTATTGAATTTCTTATGAATGGACAATAAAACAACAATTGCTGTTTTTTGTTTATTCGTAAGATTTTTTTTATGACAGCAAAAGTAATATAAAGGAGAAATAAAAATGAAAGTATTAATCGGAACCACAAATCCAGGTAAAATTCAAGGAGCGAAAAACGCGTTGGAAAAGTATTTCAACCACGTCGAAATCCAAGGTATCAAAATTGAATCCAACGTTAGCGAACAACCGATTGGAATTGAAACTTATCAAGGTGCTTTGAATCGTGTTGATAATCTAATTCAATATGCTCGGGAGCACCATTTAGTGGCGGATTACTTTATGGCGGTAGAATCCGGCTTGGTAAGTGAATTGGGCTTTTGGACAATTACCAACATTGCTGTAATTAAAAATGCTCAAGGTGAAGTTGGTAAGGGTAGTAGTGCCAGTTTCCCTGTTCCCGAAAAATATGTTGAAACAATTAAAAAAGAAACTTTGGGTGCGGTGATGGATCGTATCTTTAACGAAAAAGATTTGCGCAGTTCGACAGGTGGTATTGGCTTGTTGACTCGTGAAGTGGTAACCAGAATCGATTTAACTACTCAGGCTTTTGTGATGGCTTTGACACCATTTATTAATCAAGTTTGGAAGGATTAGGATAACTTCAAGGCATCTGAACACTAATCCCTAATAAATAATTTGTAATTTAATTGCTATCCACATGTTTCTGTGATAAATTTTTAATGCATAGCTTATTATGTAAAAGGGAAAAATTTTTTGAAAGCAGTCTGGGGTTTAGCAAAAAAGTATTATGAGTTAATCGCTTATGTCGTGTTAACTGTCTTGCTTTTTTGCGCTTGTTTTGTTTCGGCTTTCGCTTGGATTACAACTGTATATGTTATGGTTTTAGGTGCCCTGTGGCATCAAGAAAACAAACTAATCGGTTTAATGTTGTATCTAAATTCTTTTTACGCGTTGTTTAATTATCATCAGGTTGCGGGAATTACCTTGGATATCATACTGGCCGGTTTCTTTATTTTGATGTTGCTTGGTGTTTATGTTTATCGTGTGGTTAAACGTGAACAAAAGGTGAATTGGAAAACTTTAATTCCAATCGGTTTGTTTTTTATCTACGTGATTTTACCGTTCCATCAATATACTTGGCGTGATTTTTTCACGATGGTGTTTTTCTATGCCATTATGTACGTGACTTTTGAACAACGTAAACGCGTTGATTTTCGTTATATAGTTCGCGTTTTTGTGGTGGGGTTGATAATTTCTTGTTTGTTCGCCACTATGAAAAATATTTCGCCGTTATTGAGTGAAAAATTACACGTTTGGGATTATTTTGGCAAGTATCGATTCCAGGGGTTAGTTTATCATCCGAATACCTTAAACCGATTGATTGCGGTGGCATTTTGTGGGCTTTTGGTTTTGAAATGTAAGAATAAAATATCCATGGCTGAGTTGTTATTGTCGTTTATTCCATTGTTTATCTTTGGCTACTTAACTATTTCGCGTTCATTCATTGTAACCATATTAACGGGAATTGTTATTTTTACGGTATTTTATTTTATTCATAACAAGGCTAAATCATTGGTACTTTTTAGTGTCTTTTTATCAATTATGTGCATTGTCGGTGGTATGTTCTTTTACGATACAAAAATTTATTTTCAAAGATTTAAAGAAGATCCATTTGAATCGCCAGCGGCACTAAGGGTTTATTTGTTCGGTGGCGAATTGTCAACTTCGGGTTTGCAAGATACCTTTGATAATCAGGCTGAATGGTGGAAACGCGATGTACTTGAAGGAAGAGCCTATTTTGATCCAGGACGTTCTGGTCTAAATGAACTTTACTTGCGTGATTGGTCGGCTTCACCAAAATCAATCTGGCTGGGTTATGGAATCTCTAAGCCGTTAATTGGTCAAATGTCTTCGCACGATCTTTATATCCAGGAATTGTGGAAACATGGTATTGTTGGCTATCTATTTTATCTAGCAATTATCTTAACCTCGATTAACTGGAAAAAATTGAAAAAGATTAAACGTTATTTACCGGGTTTAATTCTCTTCATTCCGTATTTAATGTTTACCGTGGTAGAGCAATGCTTGTATGATTATGTCGAAATGATGATTGTAATATTTGCGTTCAGTTTTGTATCATCATTATTTGAACCACAAAGTGTGCAAGATCAAGTCAAACTAATTGATGTTGACCATGAAAAGTGAAAAAAATATTTTCATATCTCTGCATAGTTGTGATAAACTATACCTTATAAAACACTAAAGGAGAAAGAAATTGGAACATAAGCCAAAACGCACTTTTTATGAACGCTTTGTAAAAAGATTTTTTGACATCGTGTTGTCGTTCTTGGCATTAATTATTTTATCTCCGCTGTTGATTATTATCGCAATTTTATCTAAAATCTTTATCCGTGGTAAGGTTATTTATGCACAACCGCGTCCAGGTAAAAATGGAAAGATTTTTAAGCTCTATAAATTTCGTAGCATGAATGATAAGCGTGGTGCGAGTGGGGCTTTACTGCCTGATGCACAACGTATTACCAAGTTTGGTAAAATTTTACGTCGCTTGAGTTTGGATGAATTACCACAGTTGGTTAATATCTTACGGGGGGATATGAGTATTATTGGTCCGCGTCCACGTTTGGTTTCCGATATGATTTTTTATGATAAAGATGTCTTTCCAGGCTATCGCGTACGTCCAGGCTTGACTGGTTTAGACCAAGTATCAGGTGGACGCAGTCAATCAACTTGGGAAACAATTTTTGAAAAGAATTTGGAGTATCAAGAAAAAATTACCTTCTGGGGCGATGTTAAAATCCTTTTAAAAACAATTGTTGTGGTTTTCAAAAAAGACAGTGCTTCTTGTGGTGCAGAGCAAGCGCAACGAGATTATTATTATGATACTTATTTGTTACGCACTCATCGCATCACGCAAGAACAGTACGATTTAGGTCATGCACGTGCGGCGGAATTGATTGCAAAAAAAGGAATTGTTGAATATCAACCGGATTTACATCAACAGTCGGAAACGACAGCAACTGGTGGCGAAGAAGACGCAGCGGCATCGGTCGCGTAAGTCATGGAGGGATCGTCGACAATGGTAAAACTTTCTACAAAACAAAAAATGTGGTTGGTCTTCAGCATTTGTTTGTTAGTGACTTTTGTTGCTTTTACTTTGATCGTGGCCTTTGTAGATGTTAATGATGGAGTAGGTTTATCGCATTTAAACCATCCTATTTGGCAACGCTGCGGTAAAAGTGAAATTTGGGAAATGATTACTGATTGGTTTGGGTATCTAACTATCTTGGCGTTA
>CAMOZC010000059.1 GCA_946630785.1 uncultured Clostridia bacterium
ATTTATGTCCAATATTCGTGTTAAATATTTTCTTAAAATGTGGACATCACGTCGATTTTATTATTGGCGATTTTACAGCTAAAATTGGTGATCCAAGCGGCCGTAATACAGAACGTGCTATGATTACTGACGCACAAATTGCGACCAACTTTGCTACATATGTTCAACAAATTGCACCTTATATTGATACGAAAAAACTTAATGTTCATAAAAATAGTCAATGGTTGTCAAAAATGTCATTGTCTGAATTTTTGGCAGTCTTACAACGAATTAAATTATCTGTAGCAACACAACGTGAAGATTTCCGTAAGCGTATTGAAAATGTTTCATTAGCCGAAGTTAGTTACGCAGTATTAATGGGACTTGATTCAGTTAATTTACATAGTGATATTGAATTAGGTGGCTTGGACCAAATTTTGAATTTTTCGCAATGTCGTTTAGTACAAGAAATCTATAATCAAAAGCCTGAATTGGCTTTCGGTACTCCTATTTTGGAAGGTTTAAGCGGAGATGGCCGCAAAATGAGTAAGAGTTACAATAACTATATTGCGGTAACATCTTCAGCAGAAGATAAATTTGGCAAGTTTATGTCATTACCAGATAGTTTACTGTTGAAATATTATCAAGCATTTGGTTATCTTTATGAAGAAGAGATTCCTGAATTAATTAAATTTATTGAAGCAAATCCATTAGAAGCAAAAAAGCAATTAGCAACTTATTTTGTTTCTCTTGATGGTAATAATTTAGATATTGGCCGTACTGAACGTGAAAATTTTGAACGTAAATTTTCTAAACGCGAATTAACCGATACTGATTTTGTTACTGTATCGGTGGCGCAAAATACTTCGTTATTGAATGCAATTGCAGCAACTAAAAAATTTGCATCAAATGGCGAAATTAAACGTTTGATTATGGCTGGTGCTGTAACTGATGTTGATACAAAAGAAAAATTGGGAATAGACTATAATTTGACAAAAACTGTCAAAATTAAAGTTGGTAAATTGAATATATTCAAAATGGAGGTAAAATAAGTGAAAGACGAACGCATCGTAAAATTAGCACATAACTTGTTAAACTACAGTTGTAAGTTACAAAAAGGACAATCGATTATTATTGAAGCCAGCATTGATGCCAAAGATTTAGTTAAAGAATTAGTAAAACAAACATATCAAATTGGTGCTTATCCTTTCGTGCGATTGAGCGATGGCGAGATTAGCCGTGAAATTATGATGGGTATGACCGAAACACAAGCAAAAAAATCTTGCGAGTATACCCTGCCTATGTTTGAGGGTGCTTCAGCATATATCGGTATCAGTTCACCTAACAACAAATTTGAAAGCAGCGATGTGCCAGATGAGAAAAAACAAATTTATAGTAAATTTTATGGTAAACCAGTTCACATGGACACACGCGTTTGCAAAACCAACTGGGTCATTTTAAATTATCCAAATCCAGCGTTGGCACAATTAGCGCAAATGCCCAGTGATGTTTTTGAAGATTTCTTCTTTGATGTTTGCACTTTGGATTATTCAAAGATGGATAAAGCCATGCAAAATTTAAAGAAGTTAATGGAAAAAACCGATAAGGTTCGTTTGGTTGCTCAAGATACTGATTTAACATTTTCAATCAAAGGACAACCAGCGGTAATTTGTTCGGGTTCATGTAATATCCCAGATGGCGAAATCTACACTTCCCCATTAAAAAATTCAATCAACGGTAAAATTCGTTTTAATATTCCGTCATTACATAAAGGTATCATTCATGACGGCATTACTTTGGAATTTAAGGACGGTAAAGTAGTTAAAGAAAGTTCCTCTCATACTGCTGAATTGACCGCTGAACTAAATGTTGATGAAGGTGCCCGTTATGTCGGTGAATTTTCTTTTGGGGTAAATCCCTATATTACCAAACCGATGTATGATACCTTGTTTGATGAAAAAATATCTGGTTCAATTCATATGGCATTGGGTAACGCTTATGATGATGCGCCTAATGGTAATCACAGCCAAAATCATTGGGATATCGTTTTGTCAATGCGCCCAGAATATAACGGCGGACAAATCTATTTTGATGATGTTTTGATTCGTGATAACGGTTTGTTTGTTTTGCCAGAATTAAAATGTTTGAATCCGGAAAATTTAAAATAATTAAATTTTTTCACTAAACTTAACCCAATCAACAACATTCCAGAATGCGTCAACATAAGCTTGGCGATTGTTTAAATGTTTTAAAAAGTAAGCATGCTCCCAAGTGTCGAGACACAAAATTGGCGTGCAGTTTTGTGGTATGATTGGTTTGGTCGTAATTCTTAATTCACCTTTATTATCCTTGATTAACCAAACACAACCCGAACCAAAAACGCTTAAAGTTGCGTTCGTAAATTCATCTTTAAAATTTTTCCAACCACCAAACGCCGATGTGATTTTATGTGTAGCTTGCGGTGTGATTCCAATAATGATTTGCCCAGTAGATGGTCTTAATTCTGTAAAGAAGAAAAAGTGACTATAAACTTCACCAGCTTGGCGCAATAATTCGGTATCATGGCTGGTTTCCGCATAGCTGATTAATTCAATTAATGTCATACTTTGCAATTCTGAATGACTTTCAAGATGTTGATTAAGTTTCTTGATATAATCAGTCAAGATTGTATTGTAATGTACATGCATGGTTCTGGCGTCAATATGTGGTTCAAAAGCGTTAAGATTGTAATTTAAAGTTATATTAAAGAAAGGATATGTCATCTGTTCCCAATTTTGTATTGTATTTGCCATATCAATCAATATGACATATTTTATCAAAAGTTGACTAAATTCGCCCGCGGTAGTATTTTAAGGATTTTTTAATTTTGCTAACGTAGGCATTGGTTTCTTTAAATGGACAAGTTGTCAATTTAGTTTTTCCTTGTTCTTTCAACCAACGTGATACATTACCTTCCCCAGCGTTATAAGCAAATAAGGCCGTATCAATATCATTAAATCGTTTGATTAAATAAGCCAAGTATTTAACCCCAAGTTTAATATTTATTGCTGGGTCAAATAAATCAATGGTTTTATCATTGGAAAGTGATTCTGCTGTTGATGGCAAAAGTTGCATTAATCCAATAGCATGTTTGGTGGAAATTTTGTTTTTATCGAAACTGCTTTCTGCATTAATTACCGCTGCAATTAAAACCGCATCTACCCTGTATTCTTGGCTGGCGGAAATAATTTCTTGGCGGTATTTTAGCGGAAAACAAACATTAAATAAGAGTAACCAGATACTGATTACTCCAATTAACAAAACGACAGTAACCGCCGTAAATTTTTTCACTATTATATATTATTGGTTATAATCGGTTAAACATGCGTTGACCAACTGTATAAGTTAATATCATTAATGTGATAACGATAACTGATAAAATAGCAAGGATTAAAATGGTTACGGCAATAAGCGGTAATGAGTTAATTAAAAAGATTAATGCAATTAAAAATGCGATAATTACCATTCCGCCCAGCATCATGATAAATGAACTAACGCTTTGTTTAATAACCGCCTGTTCGCTTTCAAATTCAAGTTTTGGGAAGCATAAATTCATTAATACGCCGGCATACGATATTAAAACATTAGCAAGAACAGGTAACAACGCAATTACAATAAAATTAAAAATTGATAGATGTAAAACGAATTTTAAAATAATACTGCAGATTAATGACAAAGGCGAAACTAATAAAATATTAAATAAAACTTTTGCATTCAAAACTGTGTGTGCTGGAATTGGCATGCTACGCAAAATCCAGAGTTGTTTACCTTCCAGTGAAATTGAAAATGCAGCTGGATAAGTTAAAATTGTTAAAGCAGCAAACATCAAACCAATAATTAAGAAACACACTTCTGCTGGTAACCCTAGCGCCATGCAGAACATTGTAGTAATTGTTTTGGCCTTG
>CAMOZC010000060.1 GCA_946630785.1 uncultured Clostridia bacterium
GTAATTGCCAATACTGGTCACTCCTTCGGGTATCGTAATACTCATTAAACCACTGCAATGCTGGAACGCGTAAGCGCCAATACTGGTCACACCTTCGGGAATTTCCACGCGGTACTTTGCATGGTCTTGAATCCATGTTTTTCCGTCCGCGGTAAATGCATTTCCCCAACCGGAGCCATTACCCAAGGTCTTACCATTATTTGTCAAATTCAGATATTTAACTGGCACTGTTTCAATTTCCTCGCTGTCCGCGCTAGCCTTGGGTCCCACAGTAAACACCAACGCCAGTGACGCCACCACCGTTAACACCACCGCGCTTAAAATTGCTATAATTGATTTCTTCTGCATATCGCTTGTTTTCCTTAAATAGTATTTGCATTTTCGCAAAGACTACTTACATTATACCATCCACCACTCTGAAATCACAAGAGTTTCTTTTTATACAAAAACTTTATCAGCACTTTTACTATTCACATTTCAAGTAATAATTCAATACAATAAAAATGGCACCGTGTGCCACAAAAGGAGTACAAAAGCAATCAATTATGCCCAATTATAATGTTTTAATTACCAACGGAACTGGCTCGGAAAACATGGAACCAGGAACCTATTCTGTTACCGCAACCTATGCACCGGGTTACGATTTAACTTCGTTGCAACCCACCACTTACACAGTCGGTACAACACAGCAGACTGGCGCTTTTACTTTGTCAGCCAGCGGAACTTTAACCATTACGTTTAACGAAACTGGCGCGACAGGTGGAACACCAATCACATCCGGGACCGTCGTTATGACCGATGCAACTGGCGATACACAATACGGTTCACCGGTACAAATTGACGACAACGGCGTCGCAACGTTTGAAAACGTGCCTTATGGTTCAGCCCAAGCGCCCTATACTTTATATTTCAAACAATTAACCAGCGACGAAAACCACAATATTTATCCTGACGTCTTTGCGGTTGGCATGGGAGGTGAAACGCAATCGGAATATATCGTTAATACCCCCGTTGCTGTAGAGCAAAACTTTACTCTAACTGACGCCAATTATACCGGCATGCCAATTATCGCCGGCAATTTAAATTTTGAAGCCAATGCTTGAAAAGAGGTAATGACTGATGTTTTGTAAAACTGTTCGTTTAAAGGTTTTTTGCTCGAACACACCCTGCCAATTAACCATTTTATCCGGCAATAATTCTGTTATCAAAACTTGCACTGTCAGTCTGTGCCATTCTGAAATTTATTTACACACAGCGGGTGGTATGCTGAAAATTATCGCACGTTATCAAAACCAAACGATTTGTCGCATCATTTACTTGCATTGTTGCTGGTGCCAAACCGTCTGCACTTGTTTTAATTTCAACGCACCCAGTCTGGTTAATATCACATTAACCGATGCGAATTACGGTTTCCCTGTGCCTAATGCAATTTTAAATTTCCAAAGCCAAGTTTAACCACCAGCATCCCCAAAATGATTCCGCCCCACCGCCCAATCACTTTTGGGGTACATACCAAATGTAGCACACAAATTTTAATTAATTTTCCGATGAGCTATCTTCTTTGTTTGGTACCAATTGTTTTTTAGATTGTTTAAAAAAAATAGTGACCAAATCATCACGCAAAATCAAAATTACAATTCCGTATATAACTACACCAGTGAATGCGATAATGATGGTATTTAAAATACTTGAAGATAAGTATAAACTTAATGGATAAATCAACAATCCCATTACTAAACTTGCGATTGCTGGCTTTATTGCCATTTTCAAAATTTTGAACAGAGACAAATGTTTAAATGACATAACTAACATAGTTGTTGTTACGGTTAGTTCTGCAACGATTGTTGAAATAGCCGCACCAATAGAACCCCAAAAATAAATGAGCGGTATATTCAAACACAAGTTAATCAACGCACCGAGCGTAATTGCTAAAGTAAATTGACGGTCCTTGCGGTATGGCAATAAATACTGTAATCCAATTACATTGCTTATACCAATAATCAAAACCAATGGTGCTAGTACTTGCATTAATAAAATACTTTGATTAAAATCCGTTCCTAAAAACCATGGAATTAAATTTCTTGCAATAATAATATTGCCAACTAACAATGGAATTCCCATCAGAAAAACAAAATGCAATGCTTTATAATTATTACTACGAACTTTATCAACGTTTCCATGTTCTAGTTCATAACTATTACGCGGAATCATTACGGTACCCAAACAGGTTACCAATGTCATTGAAATTTTAACAATTTTTTCTGCCTGTTCATAAAATCCATTTTCGGCATCATTGTGAGTAATAAAACCAATTAAAGTTTTATCTAAAACAGTATATAAACTAATTGCCAATGTTGGAATAAATAAACGTAGTGAACCACGCAAGTGTTGCAATGGATGCAAATCTGTAATTTTTATTTTTTTTAATTTCCGACGTAATAACAACCACATACTTAAGTTGCTGACAATCAAAACCAATGAATTTAATAAAGCATAAATCCATACATCTTGCGGTCTTTTAACAAACACAAAAATACCAACAGTACCTAAAATTTTAACTAAAATATTTATCAGCACTAACTTTCCAAATTCTTCGTTTCCCTGGAAAAAGAAAGCAATTTCTAATCCGACGGCAATAATATTAATGCAGAGTAAAAACATCAATTGAGTATAATTACCATATACTCCACAAAACGCTAAGATTAAATTTACTCCTAGACTTAAAATCACAGGAATAGCACGACAAATAATTATTTCATAAAAAACTAAGCTCTGCCGATATTGGTCATCGCGACATTTTGCAATTTCACGTTGAGCGTAAGTTCCAAATCCAAGCGATGCGAAAATCGTAAAGTATGTGATTAAAGCATATGAAAAACTATATTGCCCAATACCATCAGGAGCTAAGGTCCGAGAAATATATGGTGTGACAATAATTGGTATGATAATTATCAATAATTGATAAATCACATTATAGATGTAATTTTTCTTAATACTTTTACCCATTTACCATCTCTTGCACACGGTTTAATGCCGCTCTAATTACATTGTGCATATCATAGTATTTGTACTCCCCCAAGCGCCCACCAAAAATCACATTTGGTTCTTTTGATGCTAAAGCTTGATATTTACGGAATAGTTCCATATTTGAGGCATCGTTGATTGGATAATATGGCTCATCACCGACCTTCCACGTTGAAGAATACTCTTTACTAATAATTGTTTTTGGTTGGTTACCAAATTCAAAATGCTTATGTTCAATGATACGAGTATATGGAACGTCTTTCGATGTATAATTTACCACTGCATTACCTTGATAATTTGACATGTTTAAAATTTCCGTTTCAAAGCGAACGCTGCGATACTCGAGGGCACCATAAATATAATCGAAATATTGATCGATTG
>CAMOZC010000061.1 GCA_946630785.1 uncultured Clostridia bacterium
GATTACCATTTTTGTGCGCAGTTCGCAAAACGAAATCTCCACACCCATGGTTATATATATGATAGATTTCATAAAGATTGAGAATAATTTTCTACAGAGATGTAAAAAATTATCATATGAAAAAAGTCGACATTGTCGGGATAGACACCAGCAGCTTACCCAAGTATTCAAATACCGAAACTATCCAAATGTTGCACCGCATTCGCAATCACGACGCCGAAGCCAGACAACAATTTATTTTTGCCAACATGCGTCTAGTTTTATCTGTGATTCAAAAATATATTCACGCCAAGAATAATTATGACGATTTGTTTCAAGTTGGCTGCGTTGGATTAATTAAAGCAATTGACAATTTCAATCCGGCATTTAATGTCAAATTTTCCACTTACGCAGTACCCATGATAATTGGTGAAATACGACGCTACTTACGAGATGAAAATGGCATTCACGTTTCACGTAGTGTGCGCGATACGGCTTATCACGCCCTTCAAACCGCCGAACAATTAACAAAGCAGTTAAACCGCGAAGTTACCATGGAAGAAGTTGCCAATGCACTCAACCAATCTTTATCGACAATTTATTTTGCTCTTGCTGCAACTGGTAACGTAACATCATTAGATGAACCGATTGGAGAAAGTAATTCTGATGCGACATCACTATTAGAACAACTGCCAGAAAATAGTGCCACCAGCGACGATTGGTTGGATTATAAGGCGATGCACGATGCTATCGGTAATTTGGTTCAAAAAGAACGCGAAATCCTTCTAATGCGCTATTATGACGGCAAAACGCAAATGGAAGTCAGTAACGAAATTGGAATCAGTCAAGCTCAAGTATCACGACTGGAAAAGAACGCTCTAGCCAATATTAAACCTCATCTTTAAATTTACTGATTTTTATATTGGAAATTAAAATCGTAAAAATTACGGTCACGTAAATCTTGCTGAAACTTTTCCCATTGTAAACTATTCGTCAAAAATTCAATTAAATTAGCTGGCAAAGTCATAACAACTTGCCAAATATGATTATCCAAAGTAACACTGACACTGTCTTCGTTGGTTTGTTTAGACATGGCGCCATATTTTTTACGCAAAAAGGAAATAATTTCCAACTGCAAACTTAAAGCATCAGTAAATACTTTACGATAAACAAAATCGTATTTAAGTGGCAAACCAACTTGCTGCATAAACAATTGTTCTAATCGTTTTTGCAATTTCGGTAATTCGTTTTCAATCTCAGCGTTATAGATATAACGCACTACTAATCTTCTTTCAGTTTGATAATACGTACAAGACAAGAATTTTAAATTAATATAATCTTGATTTTCATGATAGTATAAATACTCTTCAATGTTTTTCATGCTACCCATCCTCATAACAAGAAACACGACGAAATATTATTAAACACCCAGAAGACATCAGCAAAGACAACAAAGCCCAGTAAACAAATAATACCAACAGTATGGATTTTGGCTTCTAATTCACGGTTAATGGGTTTGCCACGAATCCATTCAATGATAACAAATACCATTCTGGCACCATCTAATGACGGAATTGGTAACCAGTTAAACACCGCTAAATTAATACTAATCAAAGTTAACAAAAATAAGATTTGCGAAAAGAAGACTTCAGCCGAATAGGCCATTGCCGCACCAATTGTACTTCCCATCACCGAAACAGTCGCGACCGTACCACCAATCGCATTCATACCAAGTTGACCAGTAACTAACTGTCCTAAAATTTTAAAAATCATACCCGCAATCTCAAAAGAAAACGGAATAGCTTTCAACATAGCACCACCGACATTATGATAAATCTTATCACCATATGGTAAAGAATAGGCCGACTTTGATAAAGCTTCCCATTGTTCCATAGATATGTTTTGCAACGTTACTGTGGCCTTTTGGATAACGATTGCGCCGGTTCCGTCTTGCTCTTTCCAGGTGATAACTAAATTCACATCATCACCTTCATGCGAATTTTCCAAAATTGTTGAAGCACCAGTAAAAAAAACATTCATCTTTTTTCCATTGATTGATTCAATCAACATACGATTGGTTCCGTTTTGTGACGTTGTATCATACACTAATTCAAAATGATTTCCATCAGCATCAACAATTTTATCTCCTTGATTTAATATATCAGCTAACGTGACATTTTCAGAAGTTACTGATTCAATCACATTTTGATAATTATGGGTTCCAAGATTAGCTACACGTCCATAACCCATCATAGTTAATAAAATTGCCGCAAAAATAATTGCCGAAAGGAAATTAAAGAACGCCCCTGAAAACATGACAATTAAACGTTTCCATGGAGCTTTGTTATTAAATGAATTTGGGTCAGTATCTGGCAGTTCGGTATTATCCTCCCCAAAGGAACAATAACCACCAACTGGAATCATGCGGATGGCAAATATTTCACCATTTTTTTTAGTTTTCTTGTAAATTGGTTTTCCCATACCAATCGAAAACTCATAAATTTTGAATTTTAAAATTTTAGCGGTAATATAATGTCCGAATTCGTGAATCGTAATCATCAGCATCAACAAAAAGACTGCTAATGCTAAATAACCGACAGTTTGCAAAACACCTAAAACTTGCGACATTGATTATATTATCCCCATTATTAACAATATGAACGGAACATTTAAGATAATACCATCAACACGGTCCATAACACCACCATGACCTGGTAATAAATTTCCGAAATCTTTAATGCCAGATTTACGTTTTACATAACTTGCATATAAATCGCCCAAAGTTGTAATTAATGCACCGGCCAAACCGACCACTAGGAACACAACCTGTGCCAGCATCGCATCGCCGGTTAAATCAATCAAATGTGTACTTACGGCATGGTTAACGCTAATAATCCAAACAGCGATTAAAGCACCCAACATACCACCAAATAAACCACCGACGAAACCGACCCAAGTCTTTTTGGGGCTAATTTTCGGTGCCATTTTAGCAGAACCTTTACCCAATAGCATTCCAGTCAAATAAGCAAAAATGTCGGTAAACGAAGAAATAAAAATCACAAGCAACAAACCAAACAAGCCAATGTCATCGGTTGTCATATGATTCAACAATACAGCACAAGCGAAGAAGACCCCAGGATAAACCACCATGTAAAGCAAATCTAAAGCACCGCCCCAAGATTCTTTGTTTAAGTTTTTCTTTTGCAAAACACATTCTTTGGCAAATTTTTTATCAGTCATATTCGAAAGGCCGATGAACAAAACAAAGATTGCAATAATTAATAATGATACAATTAATTGTAACCACCATGGAATTG
>CAMOZC010000062.1 GCA_946630785.1 uncultured Clostridia bacterium
TGCGCACAAAAATGGTAATCAATGTCGTTGATGGTAAAGCACTTGGCCGAATTGCTGACATTATTTTTTCGCGCGAAAATGCAAAAGTTGTCGGCGTTATCGTCCCCGGGGATAAAAATTTCCATTTATTTGGACGCAAAAATGAATTATTTGTTCCTTATGACCGGATTATGCGTATTGGGTTAGACGCGGTCTTGGTAGAATTAAGACCACTTAACACCTATCATAATAGTGCAAACGTTGAAATCACATCAGGTAATGATTATTTGATGCCGACCAAATGTCAATGCTAATTTAAGATTTTTTACGGAAACGTGTTTGTTTGGATTTGAATTCTTCAATGTCACCTGTTGGAGCCGGGGAATCAACAACTATTTGTCCATCTTTAGGATTACGGTGATACAAGGTTGTATAACCACATTTTACAGCGTCTGCCATGATGCCCATACCATTTGACATATCAATACCTTGGTTAATGCAAGTGCACATCGCGATAACCAAAGATGGTCCATTGTGTTCGGTTGCTTCCTTTAAAACTTTTAAAGTGTGTTCCATATTTGCGCCCATGGCAATTTGTGCAACATAAACGTTTGGATATTGCATCATCATTCCGCCCAGGTCTTTTTTGTCGGTCGGTTTTCCGCCAGCGGCAAATTTAGCAATCGCACCTTTTGGAGTAGCTTTGCTGGCTTGTCCACCAGTATTGGAATAAACCTCTGTGTTCAAGACAAGAATATTGATATTTTCTTGCGAAGCCAGAACATGGTCAAGTCCACCGAAACCAATATCATAAGCCCAGCCATCGCCACCGATAATCCAAACTATTTTGTCGTTTTCGCCACGGATGTTCAATGCTTTGCGTAAACCAAAACCAAATTCGGCGTTATCTTCAAACAAACTATTTGCCCATGCTGGTCCGTGGCCAGCATTGTTTTTAGCATACGGACATGTTGGTGAACTGCCACCGTAAATTGATGAACAACCAGTAGCGTTGGCAATCACTAATTTATCTCCATATAATTGGGTTAAAAGTTTAATATATGGCGTTTCGCCACAGCCAGCACAAGCACCCGAGAACTCAAATAATGGTCGATTGAATTGTGCTAATTTAACATTGTTTGGTGTTACAGGTGTTTCGGGTAAGGTTAAGGCAAATTGATAGTTTTCGTCTTCATGTACTTGGTCAAATGATTCCATTACCAAAGCTTTGTTGCGGGCAGGGCAAACTTTGGCACAAGCACCACAACCAGTACAATCATGCGGTGAAATTTGCATACGGTATTGATATCCTTCATAGCCTGGCACGCCAAGTGCTTTAATGGTTTTGAAACTGTCGGGTGTCGGTTTGTCAGTTAATATTGGACGAATTGTTGCGTGTGGACAAACCATCGCACAGCGGTTACATTGTATACAATTTTCAGGAATCCAATGGGGGAGGCTGGTTGCGATATCGCGTTTTTCATATTGAGTTGTTGCCGTCGGAGCGCTGCCGTCTGGCGTGAAAGCTGAAACAGGTAAACTGTCACCTTTGAGACTATTAATTGTTTCAATCATGGTTAACGGTTTAATTTCGGTCGCATTTTCGGTGATAGTTAACTTAGCAACGTCAATTTGTTGTAAGGCCGTGTCGGCACTGTCAACAGCACGGTTGTTCATCTCAACAACTGCTGGACCTTTTTTGCCGTAACTTTTTTCAATCGCAGATTTTAATAAGGATTTGATTCTTTGGTAATCAATTAAGTTAACTAATTTAAAGAAAGCGGTTTGCATGATGGTATTAATACGAACACCTAAACCAAGTTCTTTAGCAATTTGATAAGCATTAATAATGTAAAAATTAACTTGGCGGTCACGGAGTGTACGCTTAACTTCGTTTGGAAGAATATTATTAATTTCTTCGGCGGAATAAGTTGTGTTTAGCAAGAAAGTTCCACCTTGTGTTATGCCAGATAGCATATCAAATTTGGTTAAGAAAGTTTGATTATGGCAAGCAACAAAATCCGGATGTGTCACCAAGTATGGTGCATGGATTGGTCGTTTATCAAAGCGTAAGTGTGATATTGTAGTGCCGCCGCTTTTCTTACTATCGTAAACGAAGTAGGCTTGGCTGTATAAATTCGTGTTGTCACCAATGATTGCACAACTGTTTTTATTTGCACCAACGGTACCGTCACTACCAAGTCCATAAAAACGACAACCACCTTGTGGGTGTAAATCTGGACGTGGTGTTACATCCAATGAAGTGTAGGTAACATCATCGTTAATTCCAATTGTAAAATGGTCTTTCGGTTGCTGCTTAGTTGCATTTTCGTAGATTGCCGCTACCATGTCAGGCGTAAATTCTTTACTGGATAAACCATAACGACCAGCGATGATGGTTTTGTCACGAATTACGGCTGCGACATCTAAATACAGTGGGTCACCGATGGCACCATTTTCTTTGGTTCGGTCTAAAACTGTAACTGTTTTGACTGTTTTGGGTAAAGCGTTCAATAAGTGCTCAGCCGAAAATGGACGATATAGTCGTACTTTGATTAATCCGTATTTACCATTTAGTTTGGGTAATGTTTCTTCAATTGTTTCACAACTTGAGCCCATTGCAACAATAATATGTTCTGCATCCTTGGCCCCAATATAATCGAATAAATGATATTGTCGACCTGTTAAGTTAGCAAATTGTTGCATGTATTTTTCAACGATAGTCGGAATTGCTTTAATGTATGGATTAGCTGCCTCACGGTGTTGGAAGAAAGTGTCAGAATTTTCAGCGGTACCATACATTTTGGGATTGTTGGGATTCATAGCGCGTTCACGGAATTTTGCCAAGGCTTGTTTGTTTAATAATTTTTCTGCGATTGATAATTCTGGAACTTGAATTTTATTAAATTCGTGGCTGGTACGGAAACCATCAAAAAAGTGCATAAATGGGTAACTTGCTTCAATTGCAGCCAAGTGCGCAATCAAAGAGAGGTCGGCATTTTCTTGAACTGAATTTGATGCTAACATGGCGATACCGGTACTGCGGCAGGCATAAACATCACTGTGGTCACCAAAGATTGAAAGGGCGTGAGTAGCCACGGTACGTGCAGCAACGTGGACAACCGCGGGTAATAATTCACCAACCATTTTGTATAAGTTAGGAATCATGAGTAATAAACCTTGGCTGGCGGTAAAAGTACTGCCTAAGGTTCCGCCGAGCATCAAGCCATGTAGGGTACCAGCAGCCCCAGCTTCACTTTGCATTTCAATTACGGAAGGAACA
>CAMOZC010000063.1 GCA_946630785.1 uncultured Clostridia bacterium
GTCAAGACATGTTTAACCGCTACTCCACTGACAAAGTTCAAACCGAATTAGTTACCATGTTAAATGATCTAACAACTAAGACACCAATAATTTCTACACTACCTTTAAGTCAAATTTTAAATACCTACCACGCACATAATTTTACTGATTTAAAAAAATACTTATCCGCCAGTTTACGAATCATTAAGTTGGCTAATTACACAATGGGTAAAAACATTTTTAATTATGTACAGCAAAATCTTACAAAACAAAAAATCGTGTTTGCAAAACTTAGCAAAACCCAGCAATTATATTGGGATTGTTTGCAAAACAATCAATTCGATACATTATTTCAATTTCTGCAATCAAGATAACTAATTATGCTTTTGTTCTTTTTAGCGATATAGTATACTCATAGCAATGAAAAAAAAGACAAGAGTGATGCTTTTGATTAATCATTTATCTGATGGCGGCGCACAACGCGTTGTATCACTTTGGGCACACTTTTTACGTCAAAAGAATTATGCCGTAACCGTTTTAACTTTTTACCCACGCGAAGATGAATACGATTTAGATACGCATGTTACTAGAGCCAATTTATATACTTCCTTTAATGCTTATTGCCAAATTCCCAACCAAATTACAACCAGCACTCTATTATTAGACCAATATTTAACTCAACACCCACAAGATATTATTATTCCATTCAGTTATAAACCCAATATTATTTGCGCTAAAAGTTCCAAACAAAAACATACTTTAATTACTCAAACATTACGCAATAGCCCTTGGAGTATAGAACCAAATTTTGATCGTAACTTGCGTGATGAATGTATCAAAAAACAAGGTAGCGTAATTTTGCAAAATACCGAACAAGCCAAGTACTTTACGACGCCAGAATTTGCCCACGTCAAAAAATACATTATTCATAATCCATTAAACCCAGCCATTACCAAAATTAAAAAGAAAAAATATAGCACTATCAAAAAAATCATTGCCATCGGTCGTTTAGTTCCTCAAAAAAATCAAATGATGATGATTGAAGCCGTTCAAATTCTACGTGACCAATATAATTTCAAATGTCAATTGGACATTTATGGCGTTGGTCCTGAACAAAAAAAGTTACAACAAGCCATCAATCAACACAAATTACAGGACCAGATTTTTTTACGCGGACGCAATAATAACATTTTCCAAACCGCAATTAAATATGATTTATTTATTATGACTTCTTTTCACGAAGGTACACCTAATGCTTTACTGGAAAGTATGGGCCTAGGGCTACCAGTAATTTCCGTTAACTGCCAAACGGGTCCCAAAGAATTAGTTAACAACACTATAAATGGTTACATTCTCGACAGTTATGAACCTGCTGCCTTGGCCAAGCAAATCATCCAAATAAATCATGTTGATATTTTAAAACGCATTGGTCGTCAAGCCCGTCACGATATGAAACGTTATCGCCAAAAAACATGTACCAACGAATTAATTACTTGCCTCAATACTTTATTAAAGGATTATCACCCCTATGACTAAAAAAAAGAATCAAGTACGTAATGCGATTTGGGGGTTAATTGCTACTATCACAGATATTGCTTGCGGTCTATATACCAGCCGCCTACTACTAAATACTTTCGGAGCCAACGCCCACGGTTTAATTAATGCCATTAATAATATTTTAAGTATTGTCATTTCTGTTGAATTTACTTTTCTAGTTTTTTGGCACGGCAATTATTACCGATCTTTCGAAAAAGACGACATCAATCAACTTAGTAATATATACCATCGCGACAAAAGAGCATCATCTCATATTCTAACCGTGGCCTTTGTTTCCACATTAATCATCGCTTTTGTTTACCCATTATATTATTTAGATCAATTCTCTTATTTTGACACGGCAATTTTAGTTTTTGCCCTAGGAATTTACATTTTAACCAGATACGGAACCATTGTCAATGTTGGCTTCTTAAATTCGGATTATCATAACTATGTTGTTAAAATTCTTGCTACCTGTACTACGATTTTAACCACTCTATCTGTTTTCCTTTTGACAAAATTCGGCTTTAGCTTACGTGACGTAAAAATTACTGTTGCCGCAATTTTATTGATTCACCCGATTTTTTATTATTTTTACATTCATAAACATTACAAATTACCTAAGCCAACTGAAAAATTACCACTGCTAAAAATGCCACGAACACATCTTTTCCGCAACATTTTTCGTATTGTTTTAAACAGCCGTGTTGATATTTTAATTCTTACCATCATCGCTCCCTTATCTGATATTTCAATCTACGCGATTTATGCCATGGTTGGTAGTTATTTAACTTATGCAATCAACTCAATGTTTGATGGCCGTGATGCTGTTTATGGACATGCTTTTGCTAAAAATGATCTCGCCACTGTAAAGAAGGCCTATGCCCGCACTCAATTCTGTTTAGCCAACGTTTTAGCAATTGTTTTTGGCATTGCCATTATGATGCTAAATCCATTTGTGCGTTTGTATACAAAATTTGTTAAAGGTATCAATTACAACTTATTTTGGTTTGGCTTATTCATGTTAATTGCTCAGTTGTTTAGTTGTATTCGTGTCAGCCAAAACAAACTGGTTTACGCATCCGAAATTATTAAAGACAAAAACCTTTTAGTTGATACTATTTTAGAAGCCTTAATCAATTTAGTTGTTTCAATTATTTTATTTTATCCAATGGGATTGGTCGGTATTGCAATCGGAACTGCATTATCACATGCCTATACGGTTTTGCATTGTTTTAATTATCGCCGCAAATACATTATGAAAACTTCCATTTGGCACGCAATCCGTCGTTACATTCCGACCATCATTATTATTTCACTAACTACTTTTTCCGCTTTCGCTTATCCTTGGCATCCCAAAGATAAATTTGAATGGTTAAACGACGCTGTTATCACTTCTCTAATTTTGATTCCTTTGACCTTTATTTTAAATTTAATTTTTAATCCAAATTTTCGTAAACATGTGTGGCGATTTACAAAAAAATGTTTCCGCGCAACAAACAAAAACACTAACAAATTTTTGAAACTTTCACATTGTCAGTTAAAAAATATTTTTGTTGAAATACACACTTTTTTAAAAAGCAGTTGCAAAAAAATTGGATATGGCTTTAAAGCAGTTTTTATAGGTATCAGATAC
>CAMOZC010000064.1 GCA_946630785.1 uncultured Clostridia bacterium
CAAACGTTCATCGTATGCAACAAATTTTGGACTTGGCACAAAAATATAAACGTAAAGTAGCCTTCCTTGGTCGCAGTATGGTGGCGGTAAGTGATATTGCGATTAAATTGGGTGAGATGAAAGCTCGTCCCGAAAATATTATTGATATCAGCAAATTAAGTGCTTATAAGAATGAAGAAATTTTGGTTATGTTAACCGGTAGCCAAGGCGAACGTAATGCGGCTTTAAGCCGAATGGCGAATGGCGAGTTTGGTCAAATTAATTTAGGACCAGATGATGCTGTGATTTTCTCGGCAACTGCCATCGCTGGTAACGAAGGTGCAGTCGCTGACGTTGTTAACAATTTAGTACACCGCGGTTGTGAAGTAGTTTATGAACGTTTGGCAGCAGTACACGTTTCAGGTCACGCCTGCCAAGAAGAATTGAAAATCATTCACTCTTTGGTACGTCCACGTAACTTTATTCCAATTCACGGCGAATACAAAATGTTGAAAAAACACTGCGATTTGGCAAAGCGTATGGGAATGCCAGCGCGTAATGTCTTTATGGCGGACATGGGCGAATGTTGGGAATTGTCAGCTACTGGATTGAAGAAGGTTGGTTCGGTACCGCATGGCGCACGTTTAATTGATGGTTATGGTGCTGGCGATGTTGACAGCTCTGTTTTACGTGACCGACAAGCTTTGGCTGAAGATGGTATTTGTATTGTTGGTTTGGGCTATGATGGCAAGACTGGTGATTTGCTGTCTGGACCAGATGTCATTATGAAAGGTTTGGCTTACGCTCACGAATTAGAAAAAGTTATCGTAGATATCCGTGGTGTTGTTTTGGATTCAATTACTAAAATGCCATTTAACGGTAGCGATGTTAACGAAGTGCGTAATCAAATTCGTAAAGATGTTCAAAATTATTTCCAAAAGACTTTCAATCGTCGTCCGATTGTCGTGTCAATGTTGGAAAAGGTAGGTCAATGATTTGGCTTTTCTTTGGTGTGATTGCTGCGGTTGTTGCCGTTGATTTAATCACTAAGTTTACAATTGACGGAGTTTTAAACCCTGGCATTGCATGGGGGTTAGGTGCTGAACTCGGTTGGTTATGGATTGCCGTAGTCGTTGTTTCTTTTGTTTTAGTAGTCGCGCTGGTTTGGTGGTTTTTCCGTCGCAAAAAACGTAACTGGCTTAATACGACGGGCTTGGGCTTGTTCGTTGGCGGTATTTTGGGAAATGCTGTTGACCGCTTAATTTCTGGTGGTGCCGTACATGATTTTATTGACTTTGGTATCTTTCGTAATAATATCGCGGACATGGCCTTATCAATTGGTGCTGTGCTAATTTGTTTGTCATTAATCATGGAGGAAATACATGCGTCTCGATAAATATCTCGCGGAACAATATCCTCATGTCACGCGCAGCCAAATTACGGCGGCGATTAAACGTGGTGATTTTAAAGTTAATGGACAGATTGTGAAAGCCGGTTATGAATTACGTCCGACCGACCAAGTTGCTGGCACTTTACAAACTGTTTGTGTTACAGCTGAACCAGAAACGATTGCTCTGGATGTTGTTTACGAAGATGAGTTTTTAATGGTAATCAATAAGCCACGTGGTATGGTGGTGCATCCGGGTGCGGGTGTTAAATCGGGAACCGTATTAAATGCCTTGCTAGGACGTGGACAAAATCATTTAGAACGTGCAGGGATTGTGCATCGCCTGGATAAAAATACCGCGGGTTTATTGATTGTTGCTAAGACGGCAGATTGTCAACAGCGTTTGGGCCGTATGTTTGAAAAGCATGACATTAAACGCACCTATTGGGGCTTAGTAGATGGGGTAATTCATACTGACCAGATTATTGACCGCAACATTAAACGTCATCCACAACATCGTACGATTTTTACCACCACTGAACAAGGTGGTCGTCGGGCAATAACGCATTTACATGTTCTTGAGCGTTATGCTAAACACACGTTATGTGAATTTACTTTGGAAACTGGTCGTACTCATCAAATTCGTGTGCACTGTAAATCAATTCACCATCCTATTTTGGGCGACCCTGAATATAATAGTGGTAGTGGGCAAATGCTAGAAGCGTTGCAGTTGGATTTTATCCATCCGATGACGGGGAAAGAAATTCATTTACAAATCCAGCCGACAAAAGCATTTGCGGAAGCAAGAGAAAAATGCTATCATTTAAAGTAAGGAGGTAAAATCAAATGTCAACAAGAAGAGCTGGTGTTTTAAGTATGTTGTCTTACTTGGCTGTCGTTGGTGTTGGTCTAGCTTTGTTGTTATCCTGGCTGTTGAAAATGGTTGGTGTAACAGCACAAGTAGTTAGTGCCTTAAACATCTTAGCACAAGTTTTGGCATACTTCGTTGTGGCTTGCTATTCATTTAGCTATGCACGCGCACGTGGCACTTGGTGGTTAGTTGTTTGGGCTGCCGCTATTGTGTTGATTGTGGTATTCTTGGTTTTGGGCAATGTTCAGTTTAAATAATGGAATTCATTAAAACTGCTTTTACCAAAATAAGAGATTATTTTACGGCCAATACAGGTCGTAAAATTTTCTTTTTTGGCATTATTGCTACGACATTGATTTTTTTATTGTACGGGGTTTTTCGCTTCGAATTCCTCTATGTTATTGCTATGTTAGCACTGGCAGTCACTGGAATCGGTACTTTGTGGGATAGTATGTATTCCCGTTACCTGTTTTTGAAAAAAGTTCGTGATATGCAATACGAACATTTAAAAGAAATTACGGATAAACAAGCGGCGGGCGAGGATGTGGTCATGACACCAACTTTTTCTGACGAAGAAAAAAGTTACTTACGTCGCCGTAAGTGGAATTTTGTTTTTGCGATTTTGTTTAAGGTATTATTAGTGATTGCGTTATTTTCCTTGCTTTTGAGTGTCTAAATGGGTTAAAATATCTGTTATGGATAAAAAAATTACAAAAGATG
>CAMOZC010000065.1 GCA_946630785.1 uncultured Clostridia bacterium
AATTTGTAAAATTATCGTTCACTACCCCGTTGGCTCCTTGTGTAATTACCAGTGCAAAACGTGGTGACTATTTATTCTTAGTTTTACCAGTGAGGTTAGGTTAATGAATTACCAAAGTTGCACTGCAATTAATCAATCTTTTAAGGTTACGGATTATAATGACTTACTCTGTATCCCAACAAGAACTTTAATTAAAAACAGCATGCAACGTGCTTACATTTTCACTAATTTATTTTTCTATGATATTACCCAACGCGAAATCAATAAATTATGTAACAAGATTCGCAAAACATATGAAATTGTTATCGGTTCTTCTGAATTTGCACCCGATGATGTCGACCATTTGTTTCCTAACATTTCAGCACGTTTCGCCACAGAAGTTGGCAATAATTCTTTAGACCCTTTGATTAAATTAGAATTAGCTAAAGTAAAGCCAACCATGATGTTACAACTTTCTGAAAAAGAACAAAAACAAATTAGACAAATGAATTCGTCAATTTGTAATACTGAAATTAACAAATTCAAAAAGGCTTTAATCATTACCCAAGACAATAAAGGTAAACCATATGAAATATCTTTATCCGAAAAATATGTTTCTAACTTACCTGACCGTTGTCGCCGCTTATTAAAACCAACGATTAAGATGTTAGCCTATATGGATGGCTTACAATTTGACCAATTCGAAATTTCTTCTTCATATAAAATTACTTACACATGGGCAGATGTCCATCCTAAATTTGATGAAGAATCATTAAAAAACGAAATCAAAGCCATTATATCTGGCGAAAGCACTGGCGAAGATGCTTTATTATAATCAATAAAATATTGCAGTACATTCCGAAAACAAGTATAATAGGGATATGCTAGATATTAACTTAATTCGTAACAACCCAGATTGGGTCAAAGAGCAATTGGCAAAACGTGGTTGCCAAGTAGATTTTTCTACTGTCATTGAATTAGATCATACACGTCGTAACTTAATTCAACGTAATGAAGCCCGTCGCCAAAAACGCAATGAAAATACTGCAATCATTGCAAAACTAAAAAAAGAAGGCAAAGACGCGTCAAAACAAATCGCCGAAATGAAATCAATTGGCGATAAAATTGCTAATGGTGATAAAGAATTGGCTAACTTGGAACAAAAAATCTTTGACACTTTGGCACCACTACCCAACATTCCTTTACCAGAGGTTGTTGCAGGTGGGAAAGAGAATAACCGCGTTATTGCAACTTTTGGTAAAAAACCAGAATTTAATTTCAAATGGCAAGACCATGTTACTTTGGCTACCAACCTTGGTTTAATTGATTATGAACGTGGCGCTAAATTAAGCGGTGCTAAAACTTGGGTTTACACTGGTGCTGGTGCTTTGTTAGAATGGGCGTTATTAAATTACTTTATTGATTTTCATATCGCCAATGGTTACAAATTTATTTTGCCACCACATTTATTAAACTATCAAAGTGGTTTTGCCGCTGGTCAATTTCCAAAGTTTATTAACGATGTTTTTGTTACTGACTTTGATAAAGATCCAAAGAAGAGTAAATTTATGTTACCAACCGCAGAAACAGCTTTGTTAAATTTACACCGTGACGAAATTATTGACAGCAAACAATTACCAATTCGTTATTTCAGTTATACCCCATGCTATCGTAAAGAAGCTGGTTCTTATCGTACTGATGAACGTGGCATGATTCGTGGTTATCAATTTAACAAAGTTGAAATGTTTGCTTATTGTTACGCTAACCAAAGTGCACAATTATTTGAAGAATTGGTACGTAACGGTCAAAAACTTTTGGAAGGTTTAGGTTTACATTTCCAAACCACTGCTTTGGCTGCTGGTGACTGTTCAGCAAGTATGGCAAAAACTTACGACTTGGAAGTTTACATTCCTTCTATGAAAGGTTATAAAGAAGTTTCATCCGTTTCGAACGCTACAGATTATCAAGCTCGTCGTGCGAACATTCGTACCAAAGACGCAGAAGGTAAAACGGTTCTAGTTCACACCTTAAATGGTTCTGGTTTAGCCACTTCACGTGTTTTACCCGCTATTTTGGAACAATACCAAAACCCAGATGGCAGTGTTAACATTCCTGTGGCATTACATAAATACATGCACGGTATCACCGTTTTAAAGAAAAAATAAGGAGCAATCATGACAGCAAAAACAGAAAATAACAATTCAGTGTCAATTGACACTATTATCGCAATGTGCAAAAGCCGTGGCTTTGTTTTCCCTGGTTCAGATATTTATGACGGCTTAGCTAATACATGGGACTACGGTCCGTTAGGTGTTGAATTAAAAAACAATATTAAGAAATTATGGTGGCGAGAATTTGTTACCACTAATGATAACAGTGTTGGTCTAGATGGTGGTATTTTAATGAATCGTAACGTTTGGGTTGCCAGTGGTCACGTCAGTGGCTTCTCTGACCCATTAATGGATTGTAAAGCTTGCCAAACCCGTACCCGTGCTGACAAATTAATTGAAAGCCACGATGCAACAATTAACGCGGATGGCTGGTCTAATGAAGCACTAGAAAATTATATCAACGAACACAAATTAGTTTGCCCAAACTGTGGTAAATTTAATTGGACACCAATTCGTCAATTTAACTTAATGTTTGAAACTCACCGCGGTGTTACCAAAGATAATACCGACCAAATCTTTCTACGTCCGGAAACTGCCCAAAGTGAATATATTAATTTCACGAACGTGCAACGTAGTATGCGTTTAAAAGTTCCTTTCGGTATTGGACAAATTGGTAAGGCTTTCCGTAACGAAATCACGCCAGGTAACTTCATTTTCCGTACTGTAGAATTTGAACAAATGGAACACCAATTATTCTGTCACGCCAACGAATCTATGGCAATGTACGAAAAATATAAACAAAAAATTTGGCACTTTATTACTAAAGTTCTCGG
>CAMOZC010000066.1 GCA_946630785.1 uncultured Clostridia bacterium
AGATATGGCATACTGAAATTTATATGGACGACATAGAAAAAGAGTTGGAACAGATTCAAACAGAAAACGATTTGGCCGTGTTCCATAAGAATTATTTATCCAAGACTGGCAAATTAACCATGATGATGGCTGATTTGAAAAACATGTTGGCAGAACAACGTGCAGAAGCTGGAAAACGTTTAAATGAATTGAAACGTAATATTGAAGTTAAATTCTTTCAAAAACAAGCCGCATTGCGCGCTAAAGCTGTTAATGAAAAATTAAAACACGACCCATTGGTTGACATTACGATTCCGGCAATCGGTCAACCCCAGGGTAGTTTGCATCCGATTACTTTGATTACCCGTCGTGTAGTTGATATTTGTCGTTCAATGGGTTTCTTGGTTGTTGATGGTAATGAAGTTGTTACTGAGTTTGAAAATTTTGATGCGGTAAATATTCCATCTGACCATCCAGCTCGTGATATGCAAGATACTTTCTGGTTGACGAATGGTAAGGTCTTAAAGACCCAGACTTCGGCGATGCAGCATGAGATTTTGAAAAAACATGGTCCGGTAGTTTCGGCAATCTTTCCAGGTCGTTGTTATCGTAATGAGGCGACCGATGCCAGTCACGAATTCGCTTTCTTTCAATGCGAAGGTATGATGGTAGGAAAGGATATTTCAATTGCTAATTTGATTTATGTTTTGAAAACGCTTTTGTCTGGTGTTTATGGTAAGGAAATTGAAGTTCGTTTGCGTCCAGGATATTTCCCGTTTGTTGAACCAGGTTTTGAATATGATGCCAGTTGTCCGTTCTGTGGTGGCAAAGGTTGTAGCGTTTGTAAACATTCTGGTTGGATTGAATTGGGTGGCTGCGGTATCATCCATAAAAATGTTTTGCGAATGGCGGGTGTTAATCCAGACGAATATCAAGGTTTTGCGTTTGGGTTTGGTTTAACCCGTTTAGCGATGATGCAATATGCGATTAACGATGTGCGATTATTGAATTCAGGAAATTTAGAATTTTTGCGAGGGATTAAACGATGAAAATTTCAGTAGATTGGTTAAAAGACTATGTAGATTTAAAAGGAATTACGGCGCAACAAATTGCGGATAAATTAACGCAAATTACTTGTGAGGTGGAAGAAGTAATTCCAGTTGGTCAAGGATTGGAAAGTGTTGTTGTGGGTAAAATTTTGACTTGTGAAGCGCATCCGCAAAGCGACCATTTACATTTATTGACCGTAGATGTTGGCGCAGACAAACCTTTAAATATCGTTTGTGGTGCACCGAATGCGCGTGCTGGTATTGTGGTAGCAGTGGCAACAGTGGGAACTGTGATGCCAGATGGTATGAAAATTGTGCCAAGTAAAATCCGTGGCTTTGAAAGTTGTGGTATGTGTTGTTCTTATGCTGAATTGGGGTATAAGGATGACAATGAAGGAATCATTGAATTGCCAGCTAAAACCAAATTAGGTTCACCAATTACCAAGGTTTTGAAAGGTTTACAAGATGATATTATTGATATCGATAACAAGAGTATTACCAATCGTCCTGACCTTTGGGGACATTACGGTATGGCGCGTGAGTTATCGGTAATTTTTGACCGTCCATTAAAACAAATTGATACAGCCATTGTGCACGAGTATGATAACTTGCCTAGTTTAAATGTGAAAATTGAAAATGAACACTGTTTGTCATATGGTGCCATTAAAATTGCTAATTTTAATCATATTGTTTCACCTGATGTTATGCAAAACCGTTTGTATAAATTAGGCCATAACAGTCATGGCTTTTTGGTTGATTTGACAAACTATGTTATGTTTGCTTTTGGTAATCCATTACACGCTTTCGATGCCAGCCAAGTTGATAAGATTAGCATTGGTAATGTTTTACCGGGTACGGAATTTGTAACTTTAAAAGATAATGTCATCAACGCAACTAAAGATATGTTGTTTATCAAAAGTAATGGTAAGCCAGTTGCTTTAGCAGGGGTGATGGGTGGTAAAAACAGCGAAATTACCGCTACAACTGCTGATGCTGTTTTTGAAATTGCAACGTTCGATGCTTCAAATATTCGCCGTACTTCTGTTGCGGTTGGTATCCGTAGTGATGCCAGCATGCGTTATGAAAAAGCATTAGACCCTGAATTGAACTGGTTGGCGGTGGCAGAACTGTTGCGTTTGGTTAAGACCTATGCACCTCAAGCCCAAGTGCAATCGGCTTTCACTCGTGTTACCAGTAAAATTGCCGAACAACCAGCACTAAAAATTACAGTCACTAAAAAGATGTTAAACAGTTACACTGGCGTTGATTTTAGCCAGCAAAATGATATGGTATCACGTAAGTTAACGGCATTAGGATTTGCACCTGAAATCAGTGCTGATAAGATTGTAGTTACGGTACCGTCTTGGCGTCGTTGGAAAGATATTACTACGCCAGCTGATGTGATTGAGGAAATTGTTCGTAACTATGGCTATCAAAATATCGCGCCAGTCGCCCCGGCGGTTGAAATTGCACCAGCGCCACGTTCTGCAGTGGCGGAGGCCGAAGATGCGATAAAAGATATGCTGGCATGGAAATATGCATTCAGTGAAGTGCACACCAATATTTGGTATGATACTAAAGCTTTAAAACGTTTTGGTATTACTGCGCCATCTTATGCTACCATTGCTAATCCATTTAATAAAGATGATAATCAAATTCGCAGTACAATGTTGCCAAGTATGTTAACTGTAGCTGCTAATAACAAAAACCAAAACGATGTACGCGTTTTTGAAATCGGGCGTGTAATTAACCAAGACGGTATTGAAGCGGCACATTTGGGTGCAGTGGCAGTGGGTATGGACTATAAGTTGGTTAGT
>CAMOZC010000067.1 GCA_946630785.1 uncultured Clostridia bacterium
TTAAAAGTTTTGTTTAATACAAAACATCTACGAATAACTTCTTTGATGTGAACAATATTATGTCCTAAATCATTTTTCTGATAAAGTGGAAAAATATGTTCCTGAACATATTTCATCAAGTCTTGATTTACAGTTGCCAAATTATTTTGGTTTTCTATTTTCTTTAAACATTCAACAAAAAAATTACGAATACATTGTGCACGTTTTTCATCGTATCGCAAATTTTCTTGATCGGTTAAGTCGCAAAAATATTTTCCGTCAAAAGTTTTGCGCACTTGGTCAAAAGTATTAAATTTAACAACCCCATCAACCTTCTTTTGAGCGGTAAAGATAAAAGCATCTTCATCGAAGCTATCGCTGCCAATCAGATGATTACCATCAACTAAAGCTACACCACTAAAATAGTGAGCCGGACTTTCCCCATTTTCGCAATTATGTTCCACAGTGTTACGCCAATATTCTACCATGTCCGCATCTGATAATTCTTCATTCCCAAATGGACGGCGCACATGTAAATTTGGTTGTAATTGCTCTGGCAACTTATCAATGTGCATGCCCATGTCCCAACCAAAAGTTGGCATCCCACTGCTAAGACTTAATGCTCGCGCTTTGATAATTGCATTCTCAACTGCGGTGGTTCCGTTTTCATCAACATCAAGTTTTAGTCCCAACTCTTTGGGCGTGTGGAAAACGATACCCAATCCATTAGCGGCCGACTTAATAAAATTAACCTTATGTTGATTATTAGTTGAAAGTAAAATTTCTAAACTTAAATTCATTACTGTGAATATAACACATAAACATGTCTTTAACAATTCGAAAACACCGTAATCAAATTACAGCGAATTGATTGGCTCATTATCTTTAATTTTGATTGCGGAGTCCATAAAACATTTTAAACGCGGTTCGCCCCGTTGATTCAAAGCAAACGACTCCGTAAAACGGTCATTCGCACCACCAACCATCATACCGTTATCTTCTTGAATGGCGGCATAGCGCGTATAGGCTCCACTATCACATTCTTGCAAAATAATACAAATACGTTTCAAACCATCCAACTCTTCGCTAGAAGGTTCATGTCCCAAAGCATCGACGAAAGCCGATTTACAAGCGTTCTGCAATTCAGCCATTGTGCTTGATTTATCACTTCTACCCAACAAAATATTGCTGGTATATGTCTGTGATTGTCCAATCACAAATTGAATCAAATTTTGATATTCTGGTGCAATACACAAAGCCTCATAAACCGCGGGCGCATATTTCAAGTTCAGAGACTTTTGCTGACTTTTGTCGCTAGCATATCCCTTGCCGATATCATGTGCTAACAAACAAGCTTTAATAAACGGTCGCAATTTTTCTGGCACATCGTTTTGATAATATTTATCGAAGAAACCAACCACCGCTTGCGTATGTTGTCCGACCGTCCACCCCTCCCAAATATGGGCGCTCATATTATATAGTCGGTTGCAATCTGAATCTTGTTGCATAAATTCCATAATTTCCTTGCAACTACCGTTCTGCAACAATTTTGCAATATCTTCATGATTAACAACATTTTCCAAAGCATTAGTAATACCACCGAATTCTTTCAACATTGCATTTAAAGCAAAACCTTTCTGTTTTTCGGACATAATTTTTTTCGTATCAAACATGTGATAAACTGGCACGGTTTTGTTTAATGTGACTGAATTAACAAGAAGTTCAGTTCCGACGATGTGATTAGCCGAACACCACGCCGATACATAATCGTGACTGATTAAAACATCCTCGTTCGACTCTGACAAGTGCAAACCACTATCCCCTTCTTGATAGGCACGAATAACAGATTTCGCATGCCCAGCCATGACGTGTTTAGTGTTATAGGCACCAATAAAGTCCGTTACAAATTTTTCCAATTTATCCAAATTACAATGAAAAATATATTTAACCCGATTATCATTTTTTAATTCATTAAAAATTTCCATAAAAGTATGATTGGAAATTAAACCATCACTGTTTTTCATCGCAGCTACTTTGGTTTTCAAATAATTCAAAACATCTTTAAATTCCCATTTTACTGGCATTGCACTAGTTACCGAAAAGTCGCTCAAAACTTTCATGGCAGCGTAATATAGTTTTCTATCAGCATCTGACAACGCCGAAATATGTGCCGTACAATCAAAAATAATTGCATCTTGGTCATTAGTAACAATTTTATGAATTTCGGGTTGCGCATGTTTTTTCAAAGCCCTAACGCCCGCGAATTCCTCCGCTACATCTTTGGTCGCAGTGTACAAGCCACCAACTTTATTCACGTTCCGATTACCCGTCGCGTTTCCGCCGTTATCGTAATTTGGGATTACTTGCCAATCGCTACCGTCGCCCGCACGACCATGATATAAATCTAAATCTCTTACGTACTTAGCCACGCCCAACTTAACCAAAGTTGCAATCGCTTCCCTGCGCTTTTCCTCAAAGAGTTCCATGTTAATATTATACAACAAAGCAATGCCAATATCTATCTTTTTAAAATTATTTTCAAAAAAAAGACCCGAGCATTGCGGGTCTTTTCGTTTTTTTAGTTTTAATTATTTG
>CAMOZC010000068.1 GCA_946630785.1 uncultured Clostridia bacterium
GACAGTATACCATCCTCCACACATAAAACACAAGCACGTGTTATTGTGCACAAACAAAAACCCGACACGCAGTCGGGTGCAAAATTATTTCTTGGAACGGTCGTGAAAACGCGTGTGCAAAAGTTGTTGCGCCAATTTACTTTCGGGCGTGCCCAAGAATTCTTGGTAAAGTTGCTGAATAGCGGGATTATCGCTGGATTTACGTAAGTCGTTATACTTATCCATGGACTTAATTGTGGCGGCACGCTTTTTGGCATTACCGCGGTTATCTTGAATTAAACTGGTATCACTGGGTTGTCCACCACCATTGACGCAACCGCCGGGACATGCCATAACTTCAATAAAATCATAGTGTGCCTTACCGGCTTTAATTTGCTGAATTAATTTTTCCACATTGGCGATGCCCGAAACAACAATACCTTTGATTGAACGTGGCAGTTGGTCTTTAATCGTACGCATGGTAGCTTCGCAAACACCACCCGAAGTACCAAAAATTAAACCAGCCCCCGAAGATAGTGAAAGTGGATTATCGTATTCCCCGTTGGGCATGGCGGCCAAATTAATTCCTTGTTCTTTCAGGAAACGAATTGCCACACGTGTGGTTAAAACCATATCCACATCTTTAATTTCATCACGAGTAATTTCATCACATTTGGCAATGCACGGCATCAACATCACCATGAAAATTTTACGCGGGTCAAGATTCATTTTCTGGGCGTAATAACTTTTAACGACCGCCCCAAACATACCCATCGGCGATTTGGCAGTTGATAAATGCGGAATTAATTCCGGATGACATTGTTCGACATAATTCACCCAACCAGGACAACACGAAGTAAATTGTGGCAGATGCTTGCCAGTTTTCAAACGCTCCAATAACTCGGCACCTTCTTGCATTACCGTTAAGTCAGCTGCGAAATCCAAATCAAAAACTTTGTCAAAACCGGCTTGGCGCAATGCCGAGACCATTTTACCTTGAACATTGGTACCAGTTGGTAAACCAAAACCTTCACCCATCGCCACGCGCACGCTGGGCGCGGTAGCAATCACACAGTGAATTTCTGGGTCACTTAATTTTTCACGTAATAACGGTAAATTACTATTTTCGGTCAAAGCACCTGTCGGGCAATGTGCTACACACTGTCCACACGAAATACACTTGGTCGTATCCAAACCTTCTTCAAACGCACAACCAATCTGCGCATTAAATCCCCGTCCCAAAGTTCCGATGACACCAACATGTTGCATCTCATGACATACTTTAATACAACGGCCGCAACGAATACATTTTCCATTATCACGGATAATGTGTTTCTGGTCTTTGGCAATCGGCGGCAAAGGACGACTGGGCGCATAGGTTTCTTTATCCGCACCATACTGAGTCGCAAAACGTTTCAAGCGACAATCGTCAACACGCGCGCAAGTAATACAGTTTAAACGATGATCGGACAACAACAATTCTAATACTGTTTTACGCGCAGTTGTAACTTCTTCATCATTCGTAATAATTTGCATGCCATCCGCAATCGGGGTATTACAAGCCGTAACTAAACCACGACGTCCCACCACTTTAACCACACAAACACGACACGAAGCAATCGCACCAATACTTTTTTCATAACACAAGGTTGGAATTTCAATGCCGACCGACGCACAAGCTTGCAAGATGGTTTGTGGTGTTTTGAATTCATACTTTTGTTGATTAATCGTAACTTGCATGGTTATTTTTCACCTCCTGTAATGGCATGTACGGGACAATTTTTTTGGCATAAACCACATTTTACACAAACTAATGGGTCAATATGGTGACGTGATTTTAATTCACCTTCAATGGCGCCGACTGGGCATTTTTTCGCACATAAGCCACACCCCACGCATTTATCGGTTATGTAATAACCATGGAAACAAACTCCCGCAGGACACTCACCATTCAAATGAGCAGCAAACTCATCACCAAAATATTTCAAGGCAGATAAAACTGGTGTCGGACTGCTTTGTCCCAAACCACATAAACTGGTATCCATAATTTGCTGACTTAAAGTTTGAATTCGTTCTAAATCGGCAGGTGTACCTTTACCTTTGGTAATTTTATCCAAAATGGCCTCCAACTTTTTGGTACCCACGCGACAAGGCGTACATTTGCCACAACTTTCATCAGCCGAAAATTTGACAAAGAACTTTGCGAAGTCCACCATGCAAGTTGTTTCATCCAAAACAATCAAGCCACCCGAACCTAAAATTGCACCAACCTTTTTTAGGCTCTCATAATCTAGCGGAGTATCAAATAACTGAGTGGGAATACAACCACCACTGGGCCCGCCAATCTGTACCGCTTTAATCGTATGCCCAGGTTTAGCGCCACCGCAATAATCATAAACCAATTCACGAATCGTGGTTCCAATTGGAACTTCCACTAGACCACTTTTTTGTACCGCACCCGACACGGCAAAAATCTTAGTGTTTTTAAAATTCTCTGGACCATACAAAATAATGTTGGGGATATTGGCCAAAGTCTCCACGTTATTAATCATGGTTGGC